>NZ_JBHTLM010000013.1:0-154477 GCF_042678945.1 Paenibacillus puldeungensis
CTGCAAAAAGCGTCGCCAAGCAAAGGAAGCATGGTTCAAGAACCGGTAGATAACATCTTTTCCGGGTAGGTCGGCTCCGCGGTCACTTTCCAGAAGTCGAAACCAGTTCTTTCCTTCGAAGACCAAAGAGAATACGATTTGGAAAATTGCTAAACTCGATAGACCAAAGGATTTGGAAATACCTGCTTGTCGTAAGGCTTTCCCAATGTGGAGCCTAGCAAAAAGTTTGGAAAAGCGAGACTGTTCATACAGGGAATGTTGTTGTAACATAGGGTTACGCACCTTTCTTGTTGGCGTGGTTGCTCGTCACTTCCATGATACCAAACAAGTGAGGTGTTTTTTGTCAATAAGGTTCAATATATTGAATACTTCTTACAGTACCAAGGGGTTAAGGCGATTTCCCAGGTGCGAAAGTTGAGTAATAATTATGTATGGCTGCAGTTTTTTCCTTCTAGCGGAAATTTTATGCTTACCGCAACCTTTAATGCAGAGGGAGATTTAGTCCAGTGTTACTATGATATTGCAAGAAAAATCTCCATCACGGAGAACGGTATTCCCTATTGTGAGGATTTATACCTTGATGTCGTAGCTCTTCCCAATGGCCTGATTTTTACGCTTGATGAAGATGAACTACTTGGAGCTTTGCAGCAAGGAAAAATAACAAAAGAGGAATATGATCATGCACTTCTAGAGGGGGCGAATCTTAGAGATAGCCTAAAAATGGGAACAAACCATCTTATGAATAAGGTCCAAGTATACTACGATTTTTTAAAAAGTATCTAAAAAAATCATTAGAAGCTTGTTAAAAGGAGGGCTGCTTTATGAGGTACTTTAAAAAACTTGAAGCAAAACGACTCTACCTGTCGCCGATCAACCCTGCTGATGCAGATATTTATACAAAATGGATTAACGATTTGACTTTGTCATCTCGAATAGGCTCGTCCTCACAACTGTATAGTCTCCCTCAAGAGCAGGCTGTACTCGACCATATGGCCAAGGAAGGCAACAATTTTGCCATTGTGCTTAAGGATACAGATGAACTGCTTGGGAATTGTTCACTTTTTGCAATCCATCCTATTCATCGTACAGCAGAACTTGGAATATTTCTTGGTGACAGCAATCATAGAAACAAAGGCTATGGGACAGAAGCCATTCAATTGCTGACTGAGTATGGATTTAAGGTTTTAAACTTGCACAGTATTATGTTAAGATTTTTTGATTTCAATCATTCCGCAAGAAGATGCTATGAAAAAGCAGGTTTTCGTATGTTCGGTAAAAGAAGTGAGTGTTATTTCTTGAACGGTCATTACTATGATGAAGTATATATGGAGTTATTAAGTAATGAGGCAAAATCAAATTATTTAGATTTGTTTTTACCGTCAAACTAGGAGTGACGATCTATGGATGACAAAACGTTGCTTGAATATTACTTAAGTGCTTACGGCCCGGAAGCAGGGCCATGGAATTTATCGCCTACCTCGCTTTATCTTGAACTAGAGATTAGAGATTTTTTTGCTAACCAGATTAAAATTCCCGAAGGAGCCCAGGTGTGCAATATTGGTATTGGAGCTGGCGACTGGGACGAATATTTGGGCCATTGCCTTCATGGAAAGGGTTACTTGACCAGTGTCGATATTAACCCTGAAATTTGTGAGACCCTTAAGTACAGACAAACCAGAGAACAACACCCTAACCCATCAACGGTGATTTGCGAAGACTTTCTACAAACCTCTCTACCTGACAATGCATTCGATGTGGCAACCATCATCGGAAGCACGATCGTGGAAATCGGAAAATACCGGGAGACACTGGATAATATCGTTAAAATTTTGAAGCCGGGAGGGTTGTTATTCTATATGGATTTTTCCAAATATCATACCCAAACGCAATTTGAGGATTACATACGTGAGAATAATAGTCTCAAAGTCATTACAAAGCAGACCTTTGACCGGTTTCCAAGCTTAGAATTTTACATTTTTATAGCTGAGAAAAAATAAACCGACTCATTCATAAGGGGCTGATCAAGTTTGAAAATCATCGAGGAGCAATATAACCGCTACGGAGAACCGGATTATGATACAGGGTATATCCAGTGGGGATTTGACGATTTGGAGACACAACTAAGGATGGCAGAGAAATTGCTGAGCATATTCTCGAAAAGCGGCGGGAAAGCGATCTTAGATGTGGCTTGCGGCATTGCCAGATACCATCATGTTTGGCTGAAGTCAGGCTATGAGGTTACCGGAATCGATATTTCAAAAACCTTCATCGAATATGCAAGAAACTATAACAAAGATGAGGAGAAGGCCCATTATGTCGTAAGTGATTTTAACGAGCTAGATTTTGATCATCAGTTTGACATTGCGGTATGTACCGACCCCGTAGAATTGACGGGAGTGTCCGTAAATCGAATATACAAGGCGCTAAAGCCTGGCGGCGTATTCATTTATGAGATGTGGAACGACAATTATATCAAGTACCATAACGATCTCCGGCATAATGATTGTCGTACATGGACCTACAAAGACGGAATATATCACCTGATCCGCCATGAATACAATAGAGCAACCTGTGTATCCGAGCATGAAGAAATCATCTTTGATATACCAAATGATACGATGATTCATAAGACAGGGCTTGGTGCAAAAAATGTGAATAGCCACTGCAGCGTGCAAATCCTGGAGGCAGCCGGATTTAATAATGTGCGTTTTGTCGATTATGACGGACAGCCCTTTAGCACCGAAAATGAACAGGTTAAACAGTTCTTTATGGTTGGGGAGAAATAGTTACCATGGAGATTAAAGCGATTCTGTTTGATTCTGGCCGGGTGTTGAATGAGCCTGCCACGGGGCATTGGTTTATACCGCCTAAATTTTCTGAGTTTGTTAATGAACAAAAGTATAAAGACATCGATAAAAAAGTGTTGAACCTGGCATTTCATACAGCAAGTGCCTATATATCCGAGCAAAAATGGATCAAAAATGAAGATGAGGAATATGCGCATTTTTTGGGGTTCTATCGTATCTTTGCTGCTGAGCTGCCACAATTGGGTTTAACTGACGAGATCGTGAACTCGCTCGCATCGGACTTGGTGTATAACTATGAGAAGTATAAGTTCTTTCCAGATGCAGTTGAGCTAATCCCCGAGCTCAGTAAGACTTATAAGCTGGCTGTAGTATCAGACGCATGGCCTTCATTGGAGCATGTGTTCAAGCAAGCGGGACTACGTGATTATTTCTCTTCGTTTGTGATTTCATCTGTCATCGGAGTCACGAAGCCTCATGAGCTCATGTATAAAACAGCGCTTGAAGAACTGAATCTGTCCCCCAGTGAGGTCGTGTTTATTGATGACAACGTAAGGAATTGTGATGGAGCACACGAGCTTGGGATCCGAAGCTTTCTGTTATGCAGGGATTGGAAGCACTATATGTATAGTAAAATAACATGCAGGAAGCATACAGCTGTACGAGATTTATATGATGTCATCAAGAACTTAAGGAGATGAGTTATAAATGGATTATTCTAAAACAATTTTGAGTATTGTAGAGAAATATCGAGAACCACTAAGAATCAGCATGTTGAATGATGATTTTGCTCGCAAGGCCGATCAGCGAAAGTGGTCGAAAAAAGAAATACTGGGGCATTTGTGCGATTCTGCAGCCAACAACCATCTGCGGTTTATTCAACTCCTTGGTTCAAGCCAGATCGTACAAATTCAATCCTATGATCAGAATCTATGGGTTGCTGCAAATAACTATCAGGATGGATTAATGAGCTGTCAAGATGTGTTGGAGTTATGGACTTTACTGAACAAGCAAATCGCAAGTGTCGTACAGTCATATGCTGATGAGGACTTTACCAAACAGGTGGAATTAAGTGATGGTAGAAAAGAAACCGCAGCATGGTTGATCGAAGATTATGTTGAGCATATGATCCATCATCTGAAGGCCATTCTACCCTCTTAAATTGCCGTTAATGGGTATCTACAAAAAGCAAATTAAAAGGTGTGTGGTTTTATCAATTATTATCTCTATCACTATTATGAAGAGGAGAAGGGGCCCTTCAAAAACTTATCCTCACTTGAACTGAACGATGCTGAAGCGGTCCTACATCAACTCCAAACCGAAGGTGCCACTTTTGCCAGTAAGCGCTCTACAGACTATTTGGTAGTCAGACAAGAATTAGAAAGTAAGGCTCGAAATCTATTTATTCATAAGGGTGGGAAGCCCACTAAGAAATATCCCCATTATATGACGTTAGGGCCTTGCGATTGGCTAAAAGATTGGTATAAACGAGGAGAAGAGATCGTCATTCCTCTCGATGAATTTAAGGAAGGGATGATAAGCTTTACATACGGAGACCTGTTTCCAACCATGAGATACAAGGATGGTCGTGAATACAGAGAACAAGTTTATACCAAGGCGGAAATCCTAAAACTGATTGAGACATACGGGTTGCCACAATCTTGGAATCCAGAGGGAAATAACGGACCGGAAAGATATATTGAAGTGCAAATTTGGGATGATGAAGTCATTAACCAATACTTGAACTAATCATGTGATAAGCCCATTTAAAATAGTGGCCAATCTAGGGGGTATCTTTTGTTTCAAGGTCTGTGGTGAATATTCCCAAGTTGGTATAAGATAAAAGACGGATGGTTGTTTTCTCCTATAAATAATTAATTTTATATCAGAGTGGGATGTAGCCTAAATTTATGAAAACCAAATTGCTATCGATTTGCTTCATTCTTATGATTTCCTTATGTGGATGCGCAAAAGAAACAGAAAACCAAGCAAAAGTAGAAACTAATCCGAATCTATCGACAAGTTTTATAGTAAAACAGGGGACCGAGAAATTAACTAATCTAAGTCAGAAGGCTGCTGTGAAGGGTAAGGAGAATAACAATGCCGAGTCTATGGGGGATTCTTCGAAGATAGGCTATGGTTCTTATGATGTATCTGGTGAATTTACGGATTTGATGAAGTCAAACCCTATTGATCGGGATTATCACAAAGAATACAAAAAATTCGAATCAGAGAACTTTAATACAACCGGATGGATTCAATTAGAAGCAAAGTATGCTGATATATGGGACAAGGAACTGAACAATATATATAAGAAGCTTTTGAAAAAGTTAAGTGCTCCTCAAAAAAAATTGTTGATTGAATCTCAAAAGGGATGGTTGCAGAACCACGTAAAAGAAAACGAATTTGTGTATAAGACTTTTATCGAGGACGAAAGTCATAACATAGGAACTCAGGGATTGGTTAATGCACAGATCGCTTCTAAGAACCGGTTAAGAGACCGGACCATTCAGTTATTCGAATATTATGAAATGTTGGGCGGAAAAGTTGAATTTTTGCATAAATGATACAACGAATCCCTAAATAAAGTTTTGCTCATACATATCAATTATGAATAGGCTAAGATTAAAAGACCTTCTATGCCACACTACCAAGTAGATGAGCATTAGAAGGTCTTCTTCTGCCTATTTACTTGCGGCCGCCCGCAGAGCACCAGGTAGCGGGTTCTTTTTATACTCATTGGGAGTAAGTCCAACTTCCTGCTTGAACAACTTGGAAAAATAAGAGTAATTGGCGTAGCCAACCTTATTCGCGATGACATAAACGGACAGGTTCGTGGCCTCGAGTAACTGCTTAGCCTCCTGAATACGAACCTGGATGACATAGCTTCCTAGGGAGACACCCGTCTCTTTTTTGAACAGCCTTGCAAGGTAGTCCGGGTTCAAGTACACGACCTCAGCCAGACCGTTTCGAGTCAGGTCATCCCCATAATGCGCATGAATATACTGTTTGATTTCTTCTGCAACGGACTTGGTTTCCGCAGCGAAATCCCGATACTCCATCGCAGTATTGACTAAATATCTCAAGTATTCCTCCATATCCTCAATCGAATATAAGGAATGTGCAAGCAATTGGTCATTCGTCTTTCCCGTATATAGTTTATGCGCTTCAATCCCCTTAAGCTTGAGAAAAGCGTATACCAGCTGCACGATGTCCAGGCGAAACAGGCTTAGGTTAGAGGTGCCGAGCGTCTTATTGTTTAGTCTGTCTCTAAGGTAACGGGACGTTTCGGCAAGAAACGCAGCCGGGTTATTTTGGTTAAGCATCTCCTCCAAATAGGATAAATCCGGTGGACAGTAATCTAGCTTGCTTTGCTCGGAGTAGTCCCGTTCTGTAAAATAGGTATGATTCCGGGTTTTGGTCATATTTTCGTTCATTAGAAGCAGTTGGTGAATGACTGAGCCAATATGCTCCAGTTGGCCGGATAAACCGATGTTGCAGCATGTATCGCATTTCAGATATTGATTAGCTCTTTCAATCCAAAGAGAGCTGAGTACTTTCAGCATAGAGGGCGCCGGAGGCTGATTCCACTTCAGGACAACCATCCAATTGTATTCTTTGTATTCCAAAATCGTTTCCGTAGAAAAGGAGGGATCACGCAGCAGCTCGTTCAGCACATTTAGCAGCGCGAAATCAAATAAACCTTTCTCCTCACGGCCCATGCTCCCGTTATAAGGAAATACATTGATCAGCATCGGCGTTATGATATCGGTCATTTGATAGGATAGATTTTGATCCGTTAACGCCTGGGCTACTGCAGCTGGTTTAACGGGGACGGAGGTGCTGCTCCCCACAAGCTTCCGCCAAAAATACTCGACAATATTAGCTTGATTTTTCTTCCAATAGTATCCCTCCTGGATCGCCTTTTCCTTAGACTGCTGCTCTTTAACTCGATCGATCGCTTTCTGAATGATCAGCATGAGCTTATCAAACTCAATTGGCTTAAGAAAATATTCAAAGCTTTGCAGCTCGATCGCTTTTTGCGCATAGTTGAAATCGGCGTAATTGGTCAGAAAAATGGTCTGGATATTGTATTTCTTCTCGCGAATCCAAGCAAGCAGCTCGAGTCCGCTGCCCTGAGGCATTTCAATATCCGAGATCAAAATGTGAACCGGATGATTCTCCAATATTTCACGCGCCTGAGCGACATTGTTTGCCGTATACACCGACTCGATATTCAGCGATTTCCAATCTATTTTTTTCTCTAATGCAGTGACCACAAAATAATCGTCATCTACAAGCAATGCGTTCATGTTTCTCACACTCCTGTTCATTCCAGCGCACGTGCCGGAAGATATAAAGTCACACAGGCCCCCCCGTCTATCCTGTTGGAAAACAGGATCTTCGCTTTTTGTCGATAGAGGGAGTCCAATCTTTGCAGCGTATTCATGATTCCAATGTGAGTACCTTCCGATTGATCCAAAGGGTGGCCGTAATGCAAATGGTCCAAAATATCAGGTGGAAACCCTGGTCCGGTATCGGAAATTTGGATCATGATTTGTTCCTCGCTCTCATCAGCTGCTTCCTGATAGCGGACGGTTAGAAGAATCTGTACTTCCGAGACACGGGATACGGCGTATTTTACTGCGTTTTCCACAAAGGTCTGCAGGACAAGCGGTGGAATTTGGGCATCCGTTATGCTATCGTCCTGTTCTATGCGATATACCAGCGAATTTTGATACCTATGCTTCTGAATATCCAGATAAATTCGGACATGATCTATTTCGTCCTCCAGCCTTACAAAGTCCTCACCGTTTTGAAAAATATACCGGAAATATTTCGAGGTGGACAGCGTCATCTGTTCAATCTCTTTGTACATCTGCATTTGCGCCATGCTATAGATATTCGTTAAGCAGTTTAAGAAAAAGTGGGGCTTAATTTGCAGCTTCATATAATCCAGCTGAATTCGCTGTTTCTCCAGTTCTCGTTCATAGAGGTCGATTTTATACTTTTTGATTTGCTCAACCAAATTCAAAAACTGCTTGTTTGCTTTCTCTAGCTCGATAATCTTGCTGCTTTCAAACTCAAGCGGTTCGCCGTCTCCGGTCCAAAATGTCAGGTTATAAGAGAAGCTCTTGATCGGTTTTAGCACCTTGTTTTTAAAATAAAGTAGGATAAAACACAGATTGCAGGTAATGATGACAGCCAAAAGAATAATGAGCAGTTGGGCGATCATAATTTTCTCAAACGTCCCGAACTGAATGACCAGCTTCACATGAAAAGTAGCGTTCGAAAATTCCCCATCTACGGTGGTCCCGGCTTGAAAGAGGTTGGGGAAGGAAGAGACCCGCGGATATTCGTCCAGTAGTTTGCCGCTGTTGGAGATTGGGCTGGTTACGCTCTGCCCGTCCTCTCCGATGAGGGAGACAAAGCCGTTTTCCCCTAAATTGATTTGACGCAAAGGGCGAACCAGGTCATCCGCAGAAACCAGGCTGATGATATAGCTGTCATAATAAGGAACGATATTGGATATGAAATATTTGCCGTTAATCTGAACCGGCGTCCATTTGGAATAAATATTTTTGTAAACATTCTTGTCCGCTTCGACATTGGCTATAATTTGATTCTTGAGTTCCTGATAATCCATATAGGAAATGCTAATAGGCGAAAAATTGAGGAAGAACGATTGTTTCTTTAGATAGATGAAGAAATTGTATTCGCGACCGTAGTTTTTTTGCAGCTCGGAAAAACGTTTATGCAAATTGTCATTCGCTTTAAAAAACTCGCTGCTGTTCATTTCGCTTGTATTCATCGCTTCGAGGCTTTCATCATTGGCCAACGTCCAACCGGTATAGTGATTGATATAGGCGAAATCATGATTGATCCGGTTAATGTACAAATTGGCTGTATCCTGTAGATACTGTGTAGATTGCTGTTTGACAATCGAGATGGCGGAAATGCTGATGGCAAAATCCAAAACTAGAACGATGAATGAGATGAGGAACATGATCTTTACATAATGCCGGATTGGATACTGTTTGTTTTCTGTCTTTTTAGCCATAATCTGTCAGTGCTGCATCCTTTCCTAAGCTAATTTATGAATGCGCTTTTATGATGTAATAACCCTATTATAAAACCTTATCATGAAAATAGAATCATGAAACCATGGGGTTTTGCCTAAAAGTCCGGATAACACATTTTAAAGTCTGCATTCTGTTATTCTCACCCGAAATCATGAAAGTTGGCTATAGACCAAGTTGCTAACTTCGAGAGGAAAGGTCCGTAAAACGTTGCCTTATGGTCCGCCAAGCGCACGAAGAAAAGGCTATTCTAAAAGTAAATTCGAAGAGTGGAAATCACAGGAGGCTTATATGGCGGTTACGATCAGAGAAGTGGCTCGTAGGGCGGGAGTGTCTATATCCACGGTCTCACGGGCCTTGTCAGGGCAGCAGCGGGTGAGAGCGGAAAACTTGCGGAAGGTCCAACAAATTGTGAATCAGATCGAGTTTTGTCCGAGTGCCGTAGCCAAAAGCCTCGTATCGCGTACTGCGAATGCGATTTGTCTTGTTTTGCCCAAGCCAACTGCAAAATGGGTCTCCAATCCGTTTTTTATGGAGCTGATTCGTGGAATCGTTGCTAGAGCCAATCGGTCTAACTATGACATCATTATCAGTTCGGGAGCGAGTGAACAAGAGGAACTGAAGGAAGTCTCCCGCTTGTTTAGGGGAGGTCGTGTGGACGGTGCCATTTTGCTTTCTTCTCGCAAAGAAGATGCCGTTATCGATTTTATGAAAATGAACGGTTACCCATTTGTGTTGATAGGGCGAAGCGACAAGTATGATGGGATTTGGTCCGTGGATACCGATAATAGAGCGGCTGCAGGGGGAGCCGTTAATCATTTAGTTACGATGGGACATAAACGGATCGGCTTCGTCAGTGGGCCTTCCAATTTGGTTGTTTCGGTTGACCGCATGGAAGGGTACAAAAGAGCGTTGCGAGAAAACGGCCTCACTTGGCATCCTGAATGGGTCTTTGAAGGAGAACTTCTACTAAATAGCGGTTATCGGAGCTTGTCCTACTTCATGAATCAACCAGATCGGCCAACCGCACTAGTTGTCTACGACGATCTCGTAGCGCTGGGAGTAATCCGTGCACTGAACAAACTAGAAATTAAAGTTCCGGATGATCTGGCGCTAGTGAGCTTTAACAATATTCCGCTCGCGGAATTGTCTATTCCACCGATAAGCAGTATCGACATCGGCATCTATCATTTGGGGGATACGGCCGCCCAGGTATTCATTCAGAACATGCAGCATGCGAATAGTGAATTTGGAGGACCGAAACGCCTCATTATTCCGCATGAGCTGATCGTGCGGGAGTCATCCATGATTCCTATTCATATTTTTTGACGGCGTCTATACAAATCTGATCGATGGCAGCAAGGTATCGGTTTCGAGCGGCAAGCTGCAGAGCAGTGTAGTGCCGATTGTGATTGAGATGTGAGTTTGAACTATAAAGCTGGCAGTAACTCCAATTTGCCCATAACAGAACCTAGTGGAAAATTTCCGCTAGGCTTTTCTTTATTTTAGAGAAGGAATTAACCAAAGTCCGGATAGTGCAAGGAATGGTCTAAATTGTGTTATTGATTCGATTCACGCTGCCAATGAGGAGCTTCTAACCTTGCAGATCAGACGCTGAAAGTCCGTTTTAGACCTGCTGGTGGTCCGGTAAACGTAAGCAGAGGGGCGATATACTTAGGGTGTTCAAAGAGCCGGGGAGACGAGGGTATGAAACGGGTTAGACAAAAAGATGGAGGAGGGGATGTCATGAATTCCGGTTCAGTTGGTGTAAAGCGAGCACTCGGACAGATCAAACGAAATAGTGGACTTTATCTGCTGCTTTTGCCGGCAGTGGTGCTTACGTTGTTATTTGCCTACAAGCCGATGTACGGGGTACTCATCGCTTTTAAGGACTACAGTCCGGCCATGGGAATTGGGGGAAGTCCTTGGGCGGGATTCAAGTATTTCGAGAAATTTTTCAATTCGTATCAGTTTTCAACGACAATCAAGAACACGATTATTATCAGCTTATACAGTATGGTCACATTTCCGATCCCGATCATACTCGCGCTGATGGTCAACCAGATGCGGGCCAACTGGTTTAGAAGATTTTTTCAAACAGTGTCTTATATGCCGCACTTTATTTCGACGGTCGTTATGGTGGGACTGATGATCATCTTGATGTCTCCAAGCACCGGCATCGTAGGAAACCTGTTTAAGCTGTTTGGTGCAGAGGCTCCAGACCTGATGGGGTCTGCCGGGTGGTTCAGCAGTATCTATGTTTGGTCGGACGTGTGGCAGCATGTCGGTTGGGATAGCATCATTTTCATTGCTGCGCTCTCTGCGGTTGACCCAAGCCTGTACGAAGCGGCCACAGTAGATGGAGCAAGCCGCTGGCACAAAATCCGCTACATCGATATCCCGATGCTGATGCCGACAGCAATAACACTTTTAATCCTTCGGGTCGGCGGACTGCTTGGAGTCGGGTTCGAAAAAGTGTACCTGATGCAAAACGATCTGAACATTTCATCAAGCGAAATTTTATCCACCTACATTTACAAAATCGGCCTTTTGAGCAGCCAGTACAGCTTTTCATCGGCAGTTAACTTGTTCAACACCGTTATCAACTTCATTTTGCTAATTATCGTGAACCAAATTTCGAAGAAGTTCAGCGACAACAGTCTATGGTAGGGGAGGGGAAAAGATGAGCACCGTTAATCCAGAGGTAAGTGCTGCGATGAAACCGGTTAATAATCGACAATCCGATAAGGTGATGGAAGTTGCGTTATATGTTTTCGCCATATTGTTTTTGATCATTCTGATGTATCCGCTTTACTTCATTATCGTTGCCTCTTTCAGTGATCCGTCTGCCGTAGCCAACGGGCAGGTATGGTTTCTCCCGAAGGGGTTCACGCTGGACGGGTATAGGGAGCTGTTTAAGCATGATAATATCTGGGTCGGATACAGAAATACGATTCTTTATACGGCAGTAGGCACGGCGATCGGCTTAGTCGTAAATATCTCAGCAGCCTACGCGCTGTCGCGTAGAGATCTTTTCGGCAGAAAGACGTTGTCCTTGTTCTTCATTTTTACGATGTTCTTCAACGGCGGGTTGATTCCAACCTTTCTGACGATTCGCGATTTTCATATGTATGATACGTTTATGGTCATGGTCCTGCCGTTTTCCGTCATTGTTTACGATATTATTGTGGCTAGAACCTTTTTTCAATCGAGTATTCCCGATGATTTGTGGGAGGCGGCACAACTTGACGGCTGCGGCAACCTGCGGTATTTCGCCCAAATTGTTCTGCCACTGTCCAAGGCCATCATTGCGGTACTCGGATTATGGATCGCTGTCGGGTATTGGAACTCTTACTTTAATGCCTTGATTTATTTGAAAAATCCGGATCTTCATCCGCTGCAGCTGGTGCTTCGGAATATCTTGATTACCAACCAGATGCAATCCGGCATGGGAACCGGTGAAGCCGCGCAAATCGCGCTTCGGCTGGCAAATCTGATGCGCTATTCCGTCATTATTATCGCAACTGTCCCGATCATGTGCGTGTACCCCTTCGTACAAAAATACTTCAACCAGGGGGTGATGATCGGCGCCGTCAAAAGCTAGCCAAGCATGGTTTACAAGTCTATTGTTTAAAAAGTCATTTTCAAATCTAGTCCTTTGAATTAGTAATTAATTAGATGATTGGGGGATGTCAAATGTACAAACAAGCCGGAAAACGTTCGGCCAAAAGATGGATTTCGCTAGTTTTAGCAACCGCGTTAGCCTTTGGACTTGCTGGTTGCAGCGGTGGTAATTCCAGCAGCTCTGAACCGAGCAAGACGAGCGATTTTAACAAAGAAGGTATGCCGATCGTCAACAAGCCTGTGACGCTAAAGGTGCTGACGATGCGTTGGGGAAATATGGGCGATAGCTTCAAACAGAACCAATGGCTGAAAGATCTAGAGAAAAACACGAACGTAAAGATCGACTGGCAGGTCGTTTCCTCCAATGACTGGGGCGAGCAAAAATCAATTATGCTTGCCAGTGGTACGCTCCCGGACATTATTTTAGGCGACCAAACCTTTTCCGATTCGGATATCGTGAATAACTTAAGTTATTTCCGTCCGCTGGATGATTATATTGATCAATACATGCCGAATCTTAAAGCGGCTATGGCAGAGACGCCGGAATTGAAAAAAATCAGTACATTCCCTGATGGAAAAATCTATTCTCTGCCGACGAGATTGCCATCCCGTCCGAAAACAAAAAACCAGCCGGTCATTAACAAGGCTTGGCTCGATAAATTGGGACTAAAAGTCCCTGAGAACGTGGACGATCTGTACAATGTGCTAAAGGCGTTTAAGGAAAAAGATCCGAACGGAAATGGCAAGAAGGATGAAATTCCATATACCGAAACCGGCTTGTCCCCGGACTTTTTAAATCCGTTTGGCATTACCGATATCAATGCGAACAGTATGCTGGTGAAAGACGGCAAGCCTGAGTACTATCCAATTAGTGAAGAGTACAAGGAAGGCCTCAAGTATGCGAATAAACTGTATGCGGAAGGTCTGATCGATAAAGAGCTGTTCACACAGGATGGGACGATGACGTCAGCGAAGCAGCAAAATGCGGATGCTCCTATCGTCGGATTCACAAATCAATGGACCCCGGATGCGGTATTCGGCAAGTGGAGCAGTCAGTATGCTACTATTCCGCCAATCGCTGGGCCAGATGGTAAACGCTATAATCCGGGCGATCCGAATGGCATGAGCTTTAATCGGAATGAATTATTGATTACAACGTCATGCAAATATCCGGAAGTTGCCGCACGCTGGGCCGATCAATTCTATACTAACGAAGCGAGTATCCAAAACTTCTGGGGCGCCATCGGTACAGTCATTAAGAAGAATGATAATGGAACCTATACCCTGATGGACCCGCCGAGCGGCACTAGCGCCGACGCCTGGTATTGGGATCAGTCGCTTCGCGATTTCGGACCTAAATATGTTAGCCCATCCTTTGAGAAGAGTATTGTTCTTAACCCTAAAGCCGGTGACGGACTCAAGCTGGAAATTGATAAGATGGGCAGTGAGTATGTAACGACCCCATTCCCGAATGTCATGTACACCGCCGAGGAATTCCAAGAGCTGCCGACCCTGACCACAGATATTGACAGCTACATTTCCTCCATGCGAGCCAAGTGGGTAACCAAAGGCGGAATCGATAAGGATTGGGATGCTTATGTCAAGAAGCTTAACGACATGGGATTGGATAAATTGATGAAAATCCGTACCGATGCATATAACCGCTACATGAGCGTCAAATAAATTCATCTAAATCAGGGTATGCCGCCTTTGCGCCTTCTGCAGGGGCGGCATTAACCGCATCATAGAGCATTTCAAACCGCGAAAAAGGGTGTTGAATCATGGATAATTGGACAACAGAAACAAATCAGCTTCCGCTTGGGAAGTGGCTGCATTCCGTGCCGAAGGCTAACCCCGGTGCTATCATTCAAGGGGGGCATTACCGGTTTACTGTTCTCACTTCAGCGCTTATCCGAATGGAGTATAACGAAGCCGGGTGCTTTGAGGAGCGGGTAACGCAAATTGTGGTGAACCGTCAGTTTCAAGTTCCCAAGTACCGATTGATTGATGAGGAAGACAGGCTGGAAATCCGAACGGAACGCTTACGCCTTGTGTATGACAAACGGCCGTTTTCCCGAAACGGCCTCCGTGTGGAAGTAAGAAATGGGGCCGGACATCTCATGAACATTTGGCATTATGGGGACGTACCTCAGGACCTTGGAGGGACTGCGCGGACTCTGGATAACGCAGATGGCGCTATCCCGCTAGAGCACGGGCTACTGTCCCGTGGTGGGTATACGCTGCTTGATGACAGCCGCTCGCTTTTATTGGAGGAGGACGGCTTTGTGAACCCTCGTAATGGGGACGTCATCGATTTGTATTTTTTCGGCTACGGACATGATTATCTGAGCTGTTTGAAGGATTTTTACCATCTTTGCGGCGGGACGCCGCTGCTTCCGCGTTATGCACTTGGCAACTGGTGGAGCCGGTACTACAAGTATAGCGAGGCGGAGTATAAAGCGCTGATGGAACGATTTGAACGCGAAGAGATTCCTTTTTCCGTGGCTGTTCTGGACATGGATTGGCATCTCGTGGACGTTGATCCGAAGTACGGAAGCGGCTGGACGGGTTATACCTGGAACCGCGAGCTGTTTCCGGACCCGCCGGAATTTTTGCAATGGCTGCACGAAAAAGGGCTGCGCGTCACGCTAAACGTGCATCCGGCGGACGGTGTTAGGGCGTTTGAGGAGCCTTACCTAGCAATTGCTGCGGAAATGGGCTTGGACCCGGAAAAGGGAGATCCGGTGGAATTTGATCTTACCGATCCTGGCTTTTTGCGGGCGTATTTCAAATGTCTGCACCATCCGCTGGAAGAAGCGGGCGTAGATTTCTGGTGGATCGACTGGCAGCAGGGCGGCGTCACGAAGATCGATGGGCTTGATCCGCTTTGGATGTTAAATCATTATCATTACCTGGATAGCGGGCGGAGAGGGAAACGACGGATGACGTTTTCGCGGTATGCGGGAATTGGCAGCCATCGTTACCCGGTTGGCTTCTCCGGCGATACGATCATCACGTGGGAATCGCTGGACTTCCAGCCGTATTTTACGGCTAATGCCTCAAATGTGGGGTACGGCTGGTGGAGCCATGATATCGGCGGGCATATGCTGGGTTATTTGGACGATGAACTGGCGACCCGCTGGGTGCAGTTTGGCGTATTTTCGCCAATCCTGCGGCTTCATAGCTCGGCGAGCCCGTTCAACAGCAAGGAGCCATGGCGATTTAACAAGATTGCTGCCGATATTATGAAGGAATATTTGCGGCTGCGGCACCGCTTGCTTCCGTACCTTTATACGATGAACCGTTATGCCAGCCGCGAAGGCGTTCCACTCATCCAGCCGATGTATTATCATCATGCGGAGTGCGGCGAGGCTTATGAGGTGCCTAATGAATATTATTTTGGCTCGGAGATGATTGCGTGTCCGATTACAAGACCCGTCGACCCGAAAACGGGAATGGCTGAATTTCGAGCGTGGCTTCCGAAGGGCCGATGGATCGACTTTTTTAGCGGGCGAATTTATGACGGTGGAAGGAAGCTGTCTCTATATCGGGGCCTAGATTCCATTCCTGTACTGGCGAAGGCAGGGGCTATCGTTCCACTGGTGGATTTGACCGCGTACACGAACCGGGTTGATAATCCTAGAGAGCTGGAAGTCCGGGTATATGCCGGGGCTAACGGCCATTTCGAGCTTTGGGAGGACGAAGGGAACACGCTTGATGATGAGGATGAAAACTGGTGTTGTACGGAGATGGATTTTCGCTTTGAACCGGATGGGAGTACTTTTACGATTTTACCCGCAGAGGGAGATACCGCTGTCGTGCCGGATCGCCGTAAATGGAAACTGGCTTTTGTCGGCCTCACAGATACGGAGGTTAAGGCTGCAGCAGGAGGTAAGAACATCGCCATCGAAACGGCCTATGACGAAGCAAAACATACCCTGTACGTAATTACACAGGATATTGCTGTAACTGATACCCTGACTGTAAGCTTTATGGAAGGCAAGTTGGCCAGCAATTCAGTGGAACAAGAGGTTTTCGTGCTTTTGGACCGTGCACAAATTGCTTTTCAGACGAAGGAAGAAATCTATCGGATTGTTAAGGATTTGCAGCCTTTGGCCGCCCTTGCAGCATTGGCTTCGATGAAATTGGATGATACGCTCTACGGTGCTTTATGTGAGATCATCACTGCAATACTGTAATATCATAAATTAGTTTGTCTCTTCTTTACTAGCAGGTGTATAATCATGGAAACGGCTCAATTCACTCACGCCCCAGCCTTAAGTTCAGAACTCCTTAGGCTGGGGCTTTTATTGGCTGAATAGGCAGACTAGAACAACTTGGAGAGGAAGCTTACCGTGGAAGTTCAAATGACGAAAATACGCGAAAACGAACAGGATCTATTTTTAAACATTTTACGAGAAATTGCGATTTGGTTGAGAGACAGCGGCAAGGATATGTGGAGCTTGGCTGGATTGGAGCGGGAACCTTTTCTAAAGGATAACGCCGGGGCTGAAATGTATATTTGCCGAGATCATGGTGAACCCGTTGGGGCCTTCATGCTAAAGGATGAGAACCAATTTTGGTGGCCGGAAGTTACTGGAGACGATACGTTTTTTCTGAAAAAATTCGGAGTGTCTGAGAAATATCGAGGATCAGGAGTTTCGGCACAAATGATCAATGGGATTAAAGTTATCGCCAAAGAAAGAAACAAGAAGTTTATCCGCATCGAGATTTATGCCGATCGGGAGTATTTAGCGAAATTTTACAAAGAAAACGGCTTCGAATATGTGCGTAATCGGATTATGCCGGATGGCGTGGAAATCGCTTTTTATGAGTATCGTGTGGGCTGAGTTTTTTTAAAAGTGTTCAGGGAGGGGTAGCTGATGATCAAGTTGGAGACCGCACTACTGGTGCTTAGAAATTTTGCACAGGAGGATTGGAGGCCGCTGCAGGAGATGATCGTTCAATACATGTCGTCTTCCTATGCGATTTATGACCATCCGTGGCCGACTTCAGATGAAGAGATCCAAAAAGTATGCTCATGGTTTGCTGGTGAGGATCAATATTTGGCGGTCTGCTTGAAGGAAGATGGCCGCTTCATTGGTTATGTCTGCTTAAATCCGACAGATGACGCGGGAGTTTATAACATCGGCTACTGCTTCAATTTTAATGAACATGGAAAAGGTTATGCTTTTGAGGCTTGCAGGGCGATGGTGACGCACGCTTTTCATGAATTGAATGCTGTACAAATAGTAACCGGAACTGCGGTAGATAATCATCCATCATGTAAGCTGCTCCATAGGCTTGGCATGAACATCGTACTTGAAAGTTCCGGTTTCTTTTATAAAGATGAGAAGGGGAATCCTATTGAGTTTACCGGATACCAGTTTGAGTTGACTCGTGAGGCTGCTTTCCGTACTGATATCTATGCAATAAAATAGCAAATATCTAAAATGATATTCCCCTGATCATCTGGAGTTGTAAATCGGGGGCAGGCATAACGTTCCCTTCCCGTATACACCGGTTTCTTTTCCGTAAACCCAGCATACCCCTAAATCACTTTCCGGAAAATCAACGTATGCATAGCCTTTAGGCACCATAGTGGTTTCCGGCGTAAATATGCCGATCCAGTACTCAAAAGGCTCGCCTTCCTTCCAGCGCATCAATCCGATATAGGCATCTTGATCTTCATAAATGTCTTTCATGCTCCCTTTGACTTGCTTTTCAATGGCCTCAAACCGATTATTAGCGAACCATTCACCCCATTTGGCGCCAAAGTTATCGTTGATGCGATCATCATCTCCATATTTCTTGCCGACAAATCGAACTGCCGGTATATGCTCCTTGTAGACCTTTACTACATCCGCCAACGTCTTCATCTCCTTCAAATTAGTGATGATTGAGGGTTCACAGATTAGAATGCGTATGCGTTTCTATACTGCAAATATATCATATAGGTGATAGGAGATACGGAAATGTTAACCTATAAATATGTGTCGTTAAGCCGAACAAATTCTGAAAAGTGACACGATCAAAGCATCGGTGACTTCATTTTTTTCGGAGCTGTTTCGGTTCGAGACAATCTTCCGATCATTGTGGATTCAATCTTTGAGGTTTAAACGTAAGAGTAGAGGAAATCGTTAGAAAAGGATTAACTACAATTAGGCAGGTGATGCGTTTGCTTTCCAAGCTGATAAACTTAGTGCCTCGGGATTGGTTGGTTTACATGTATATACACATGCCTTTCAAAAGGTTTAAAGACTGGGTCGTTTACCGGGCTCAGAGTAAATTCCTTGTGGCAGTCTTGGGCGTGATTACCAACGAGGAGGGGCAGGTTTTGCTGCTAAAGCATGTGTACCGTCGCGAGCCATGGGGAATTCCCGGTGGTTGGATGGAATTAGAGGATCCTGAGGCGGCGCTCGAAAGAGAGATTTACGAAGAAACGCAACTAAAGGTCGAAATTACGGGATTAGCTAAAGCGATATATGGAACAAAGCCTAACCGAGTCGATTTGATTTTCACGGGCAAAATTGTCGGTGGAACATTCGCGCGAAGCTCTGAAATTTCGGAGTTCATGTATTGCGATGTAGACGCTTGGCCGGAAGGGCTCCCCATGGGACAAAAGAAATTGATTAAGGAAATTCTTGGTCTATTGGAGTGATTTGAACGGTATGCCATGGAGCCCGAATGAGTGAGTCCGGGTAAACGAATTTAGGTGAGGAGGCCGTAAATGAAAGCAGCATTTTACAAGGAAGAAGGCCATGATGGTACAATTATTATTTCTTGGTATTACACTCTTCAACTGCTGCATGTTCTAACCTTGAGAAAATCCGAAAAACTCCGGAGCAAACTGGACCATTTAGAAGTAAAGATTACCGAGATGAGGCGTTTAAAGAGCATAGTATGAGCATGGGATGGACAACCGAATAGATAAAACCTTTTTCCGTAACAACTGGGAGCGCATGCTGTAGGAACTGTTTACCGGGGAAGAGGACAATAAGCTTGCTTCAACTCGTACTAAACGAGCTTGAAGTGAGCTTTTTTGCTTGATTTGGGACTTTTGTACAGTTAAATATATACCATGTATCTATTGTGGGAACTGGCTTATATTGGTAAAATACCTCCGAATATAGGGGCGTTCCCCATTTGAAGGCGGAGATCAAGCATGCTGCAAAAAAGTAAATACTCACAAAATCGAGCAGCTGGCAGGTTCTCTGGATCAGGTCAGGCGTTCAGTCGAATATTCGAATGTCGGCTTGTCCCGTGAGCTGAGCCGATTGCTTAGTGGTGTCGAATCCGAATATTCGGAGACGAGTGTGCGATCAGCGGTGCGGGAAGTTAGAGAGCGTCTGCAGAAGATGATGCTGTACTCCGGGCATATGGACGATCGTCTAAGGAGTAAAGTGAGGGGGCTGCAAGCGGCTGTAAATCAATATTTACAAGCGGAAAAGTCAGTACTCGCTTTAACTAAGGTGATGTTCCAGGACACAAATCAAAAGGTAAAAGAACTGGAATTGGTCAGGCTTGGTTTCCAGAAACATGGACGAAAGAGGATATTAGTAAGGCTGGTGAATATGTTGCCAATATGCCTGACCATGTGAATATGGCAGATGGGGTAACTATATTTGGTGAATATAATGGTGTCCGAGTTGGAGTAATTAAAACTAATGGGGAAATTGGAACGATTTTCCCCGACAATATGATGCAACCATAATTTAGGTGGAGGTAACGAGTACTATGTTTAGTGAAAAAGTACGGGCGGTTTTGGGAGCAAGAGCATTACTTGATGATAATGATCCTAGAATTGAGCAAAAATGGACAGAATTAATTGATTTACTTAGTGAAGATGAAGAATTAACAATAGGTTTTTTGAAAGAATGTTCGAAAACCGAACTTTCATTCCTTAGTGAAGTGTTTGAAGATGTAGCTTACAATCTACAAAGTGAAAAGTATATAGAGTTACTGTATCAACTAGATAGAAGGTACCCAGACTTAGAGCTTAAGAATCACATTCAAATCGCGGAAGATTACATGGGTTAGTTTTTGAGGTAACTCTTATATTTAGATACCAAGACAATAATGTCCCCCTCTCCGCCTTATTAAAACCATCGAGGATTTCGAGGGCGGGAGAAATAAAGCTTGCTTCAACTCGTACTGACGAGCTTGCTTTTTTACTTGATTTGCGACTATGCAAGAAGGCAGACATCAAGTCTTTTCTATTAATATATGAAGTCAATGCTAGTAGAGTTTGAAAATGCCTCTTACAATTGTTACCATAAGGGGTGATCAACAAGTGAGAGGATAATGCCTATGAATAAGATGCTAGAATACGGGATTCTATGTTGGGGCAAAGATGAGAAGAAACTTATGGATGAGCTTTATGCTTTTTTAGCCCCGATGAATCGGACATTCTCGAAAACTAGTAATAAAGGGATGCTAGAAGCCAGATTGCCTTACGTATATAAACATTTCTACTGGAACTTGAACAAAGAGAAGCAGGTTTATGTTGAACTGTACCCCAATAAAGATGTGGAAGGAAAAATGAAGTTTCCAAGTGAAGAAGTCGGGTGGGTTATGTTCCTAACTTAAAGGATCAGAGTCCTCCATACCACGTCCCCCTTGAAGAACAAGAGCAATATATTCGAGATATGCTGAGTTCGTTGACATTTGAATCGACAAAGCTGTACGAGTATGCGGAGGGTGAGGAAAGACTATAAGCTTCTTCTTTATAATATAAAAAAACCATATAGAATCGAGCGTGATAAGATGGCCTGGAGCCTGGACAGTGTTTATGACAGAAACAAGGAGTCGCCTTATACTTTTTATGTCCCGAGTAAAGCGGTTATCGATCTTTTGGCCGTGGGAGACATGGTGAAGCTGATATTTTTAAGCGATGAAGAGCACGAAGAATATTGCGGTGAGCGAATGTGGGTAGAAATTACGCAGCGAGAAGGGGATGCCTTCGTTGGAACGCTGGCTAATAAGCCTGTCTATATTTCGTCTCTTCAGTATGGGCAAGAAATCAGGTTCACCCCAGAGCACATCTGCGACACGATGTATGACGATCCAGAGTCTAAAGCGTGGGACTTCTACTTTGACCGGAAGGTTGTCGTATCTAACGATGTGCTAGAGAGAAGAGAGTTTAATTTCATGATGAGAGACGAGCCGGAAAATGAGCAGGATACCGGATGGACCATTTTCAGCGGATATGAGGATGATGGCGATAACGAAAATTCCGACAACTTTCAGGTGATATCCATCGGCGTTATTTTGAATATCGATGATTCTATTATATCTTTTATCCACGAAGAGCCTCTGTGCGCTTATGAACGGGATTTTGAGAAAGGGATTTTTGTCAAGGTCGACGATTACGATTGGGAAAGTTATTTGAATGGATAGAGGCGAATGGCATGAATCGTTATAACCTCATGTTTCAATATTAACTAAAAAAGTCGAGGGGATAAATTTGATTAAAAAGTTAATGATGCTTTGTCTTGTCATGATGTTAACAGCCAACACGTTTGCATTTGCTTCATCCACAGCTGCAACAGACCTTCAGCGAGGAAATACTTCCGGAAACTTAAACAATAATGGAGTATACGCCAGCACAGACGAATGGATTTATTACTGCAGCTTTTTGAAGGAGGGAGGTATTTATAAAGTAAAAAAAGATGGTACGGAGAAAACAAAAATATCCGATGGATCTCCCTGGTATATGAATATCGTTGGCGATTATTTATATTATTCCGGCGACGGGTGGAAATTAATCAAACAAAAGCTTGATGGTACCGATAAGCAAGTACTAACGAACGGAGCATTTCATATCAATGTCATAGGAGATGAGATATATTATACACACGGAGCAGGCTATCAAGACGGATATATCCATAAAATGAAAACCGATGGCACTGGGAATACCAAATTGAGCAATGATCATGTCAGTGAAATGGTAGTTCTAGGAGACAGTATTTATTATACTTCGTTCTATCAGAAATTGTTTAAAATCGATCTCCATGGAAAATCAAAAACAAAGCTATTAGGCGGCAAAACCATCTACGAGCTTAACGTGGAGGGGGAGTGGTTGTATTTCAACTACGACCGCATGTTGTACAAAATGAAAACGGATGGTACTAAATTGACTTTGCTTTCAAAAGATGATGCGACAGACATCAACGTTTCCGAAGACTGGATTTATTACAGCAATACTTCTGGTAAAAAGAATTTAGTCCGTATAAAAACCGACGGTACTGGGAGAGAGGAAATCAACCAGATCAAGTCGATGGAAATCAGTGTGATCGATCAATTTGTATTTTTTTATGACATGTCTAAAATAGTGAAGCTGGATCTTCATGAATAAGGTTTAGGTGCCACAGCAAAACGGATACCTTTGATTGGGTATCCGTCTATATTTTTCTCATTCTTCTCTCTTATATTCGAGTATATCTCCAGGCTGACAATCTAAAACATCACAGATCGCTTCTAGTGTTGAGAAACGAATAGCGCTTATTTTTCCTGTTTTGATTTTTGAAAGATTGACGTTAGCTATTCCAACTTTGTCAGCTAATTCGTTTAATGATATTTTTCTGTCAGCCATTACACGGTCGAGCCTTAATATGATTGCCATATCACAGTACCCCTTATAGAGTTTCGTCAGACAGTCTTTGTAGTTCAGCACCATAGTCAAAGACCATCGAAAAAAAGTAGAACATTAAAGCAAGTATAATAAATGCTACATTGAAAGAGGATTGCATGGTGATTTTTGGAGCGAAATAGTCGTAAAAGCTGGTTTTTAAAAAAGGTTGTGCTATCGAATAAATGAATATTATGAACGCTATTTCTCTAAGTCTTTTGGCATTTTCTGGGCTAAACGGATCGATATATTGACTTATAGACTTAAACATACGATGTGTTAAGAACAGAATGCAAAGTAATAGCACGCCTGATACAAATATGGTCAGCATTTCTGCGATGAGTTCACCGGTTGAATTCAGAAGTTGTCCCGCTGACGAGTAAAAGCTAAGTCCGTATAATGCAGAAAAATCAGTATTTGGTGCAAATGCAATCCAAATCAATACGACAACAGGTATGCACAGGCCAACAATAAGCAAAATGCAAAATAACTTAGTAATACTGGCCATGATTTGACTGCTTTATTGGATTTTGTCCCGTAAGCTGTTCATATAATATCCTCTTCTCATCATTATTTACATCGTTATTATTACTCAGATATTAATGAATTTCAACTATAAATTAACGATAAACGTTAATTTATTTATCAAAAACATAAAAATGACATATTTAATAAAACGAAAAGTGGTGTGAATCGTCTTGCGCACAATCCTATATTTTGTCAGGCATGCGGAATCTCTGTTTATCGAAGGGCTGGAGCGAACGCGAGGGCTATCCTTAAAAGGAAAGCAGGATGCAGATCGGGTATACGACATCATGAAGAACATAAAGATTGATGAGTTCATTTCCAGCCCTTATCAACGATCGATAGAAACCATTCAGAAGCTCGCTGAAATGCGTTCAAAAGAGATTTTTACATATGAAGATTTAAGAGAACGGACTATAGGGAACTTTGACAACATGGAATTTAAGAGCGCTAAACGTAGAGTTTATATCAACAAGACTTTTTCTTTTGAAAATGGTGAATCAAGTATAGAAGCCCAAGCTAGATCTATGAAAGTACTGACACGAATCCTCCAAGAAAACATGGGAAAAACCATTGTAATCGGCACCCATGGGGATATTATGACCTTAATGATGAATGCTTTCGATCCCAAGTATGATTATGATTTTTGGGAGTCGCTGACGATGCCGGATATTTACCGACTCGAATTTGCGTGTGGGCAGTTAGCGGACGTAAAAAGGATCTGGGTTGTCGATTAAGCAGAAAAAAGCAATGAACGACGGCACCATTAGCCTTAGTCTCAATCCTTATCAATAGCAGCCAGTTCTACCCATGCGGATATATAGCCACTGCTAATGGCTGTATTTTTTGAAGCTATATTGGACCATGCGGTGCCGTAAAAGGGGACAATCCCTTTTTTAACAATTTCGTTTGTTATTATTTTTGTCAGTATAGACGCCACCCCTTTTTTGCGCCAGGCCGGAACGACGTCTATGCCTACTTGCCACATGGTCTCACTGTCGTTACTTGCGCCGGCAACGCCGATGATTTCACCGTTTTTGTAGCCGACCACGGCGATCACGTCACGTCTTTCGGAGTCACAAGTATAGCTTAAAGCCATATGAAATCTGTCGTCATCGTAAAGAGGGAGTATTTCATTGTCCGTTAATATTTTGATATCAAAATCAGGTTGTACTTCTCTGCTTCGGGTCATGTCGGGGAGATAATATTCTGATATGATTCCAACGCACTTGTCATACTTGTTAAGTTCGGCATTCAGTGTGTTTAGCTGCGGCATATCAAAACAGCGAAAACCAAGGTGTTTATTCACGAAGGAAGTCATAAATTCCTCGATTCGCTTGTCAACTGAGGCAACAACGGCCTCTCCGTAACAGGCAAGCTGGCAAAAATGAGGTTGTTCGAAATATTTTTTGCGTCCAGCATTCATTTTTGAAAGGACGACTTTGTTTTTGGGCCCGGCAAAATCTTCGGCGTGGCTATTTAAATCAATAGCAGATTGCTTCATGGCGATGTGCAGGATCTCATGGTTTGTCATGTATAAATCTCCCCAGTTAATCTTTTTTGACACAAGAGTTGCCAAATAACGGTCACAGCAAATGATAACACAATCCCTCGTAAAGTATGTGATAAATAGGATATAAAGTGCATTTCGATCATTGTTATGGTAAACCCAAAGTGACTTAGATCTGTTCAAAATGGCTGTGTATCCGCTTTGGTGAGTGAAGGAGGAAATTGTATGGAACAAGAAGAGATGGATGTTTTTTTGCGGATTACGATGCACCGGATGTGCGATTTGTACTTTGAGAAGTTGAAAGTAGCCATGGAGGGCTTAAGCCAACAGGATTTATGGACGGAACCTTATCCAGAAGGGAATACGGTTGGTGGGATTGCACTGCATGTATGTGAGCATATCGCAAGAAGCTGTCTGAGACTTAAGCGGATGGAGGGGGAACTGAAGCTCCATTTTGAAAACTTTTTTCCCAAAGAGACGCTAACGGCTGAAGAAATTATTGCGATGTTTGAAGCTCAGCTCAAGGAATGGCGACTGCTGATGTACAGGTACATCAACAAGGAACATGTAATGAATGAGGATGATGTGCACCAGTTGTATCATTTGGTAGAGCACACCAGCTATCACCTCGGGCAAGTCATTGATCGCATCCAAGGGATGACCGGGAAGAAGTTCGCTTTTTGTAACCATGGTCTCAATGAAGCTTATCTACGCAGAAAGGTAGAGTCTAGAGAAGTCTAGCCGAGGCCTTGTGAAAGGGGAGTTAGTATGTTCGATTTATCATCGAAATATTACGATGTAATTTATAGTTTTAAAAACTATCAGCAGGAAGCAAATATGATTCATGAGTATTTAATCAAACAAGAGAATGAACCGAAATTGATACTTGATGTGGCTTGCGGGACCGGACAGCACGCTTATTATTTGAAACAGCACTACTCTATCGACGGGATTGATTTAAATCCTGAATTTGTCTCCATTGCTAAAGCGAAAAACCCGGAAGGCCAGTTTTATACGGCGGACATGAGCAGCTTCAAATTGGAAAAAACGTATGATGTCGTCATGTGTTTGTTTAGCTCTATTGGATATGTCAAGACGCTGGACAATGTGGTGAGGACTCTCGAGCAGTTCAAAGAGCATTTGAACGAGGCTGGGGTAATCCTGGTTGAGCCTTGGTTCACGCCAGAGGTATGGAATGCTGGTAGAGTAGATACATTGACTGCCGAGCAAGATGGAATAAAAATGTGTAGAATGTCTTATACGGAGAAGCATGACCGAATGTCTGTACTCCGATTTGACTACTTATTCGGCAGTAAGGCGGGAATTGATTATTTTTCCGAAACTCATGACTTGGGCCTATTTAGCGTAGATGAAATGATTCGTGCGTTTCACGACGCCAAATTAGAAGTAGAATATGATGAGCAGGGAATAAGCGGAAGAGGGATGTATATTGCCCGAAGAAAACCGCTGTAGATCGAGCATAATCTTGTGACTGAAAGGATAAAAGTTATGGGAAATACAGTGTATATCATCTCCGGCCCGGCGGGCGTAGGAAAATCGACAACCTCTCAAATACTTGTTCAGGCCATAAGCAAAAGCGCTTATATTTCTGGCGACGATGTGAGTCATATTCCTGTGAATGGGAGAGGTAAGCCTTGGCTTGATAAAGACACTTACGATTTGACGTGGACCAATATATTAAGCCTAACAAACAATACATTAGATTATAGGTACGATGTTGTCATTGATTATATAGCGTTCCCTAAGGAAGTGAAGTGGCTGGCACAAGCTTTAAGCGGCAAAGGGGCTCGTATCGTTTATGTTGTATTGCTGGTCGATAAGAAGACAATTGCTTATAGGGATCGACTGAGATCGGAAGAGGCTTGGATGGGAGAACGGAGTTTGGAGCTGCTGGAGCAATTTGAAAATGACCCGGAATTGTCCGATCGATTCAAGCTTTACACAGATCAATATCAAACTGACCAATTGTCTATGATAGTTGAAGAAATTATGAGCTGTGATAAATACATTTTTAATGCGTGAAAAGGAATTTATCACTGGAGGAGTTTTAAAGCATGGCTGGAGAGGCAAAAGAGATAAAAACAATTTTGATACTGGAAGATGATGAAAATTTAAGCCGAGGGATTGCCTTTACCTTTGAAAAGGATGGCTACCACGCCGTTTCAGCAGGCTGCATCAAGGAAGGAAAACGGATGCTTGAACAGCAAAACACAGACCTTATCATACTCGATTTAGGTTTGCCGGACGGCAATGGGATGGATCTGTGTAAAGAAATCAGAGCCTATTCAAAAATTCCCATCATTATGCTGACCGCTTGCGATTTGGAAACGGACGAGGTGTCTGGTCTTCTGGCCGGTGCGGACGACTATATTACGAAGCCATTTTCGCTCTCCATCCTTCGTGCGCGAGTGGAGGCTTTGTTCCGCCGTTCGTTGTCGGGAATCAGTCATACCATCAGTTCCGGCAAATACAAGCTGGATGCTGACCTATGCAAACTTTTTCGTGAAGATGAAGAAATCCCGATCAGCGCTACGGAATACAGGCTGCTTTCTTTTTTTATGACAAATGCCGGACAAGTGCTTACAAAGGAGCAGATCTTATCCTCTCTGTGGGATAATGAGGGAAATTTTGTGGATGAAAACACACTGCCCGTCAACATCAGCCGCTTGCGTGCAAAGCTGGAGGATGACCCGAGAAATCCCCAAATCATTAAGACCATTCATGGCATCGGTTACATTTGGATCGGAGGGGCGTAAGATGGCGCTTACGGTTACAATCGTCACTGCTGCCATGTTATGTCTCCTGACCGTTTATTTCTGTAACCGTTATGTGAGAAAAACCTTTGATTCGATTGATCAGGTTTTGGACAGCGTGCTAACCAAAAACGCAGAACTGCCGTTTGATAAGACAACGGACAGCCGACTTTCCAAGCTCACGCATAAGGCCATGAAAATCATACATATGAACGGAATGGATATTTCGCAAACCAGGCAGGAGAAAGAAATCATCCAGAGCTTTCTGTCGGACATGTCCCATCAGATGAAAACGCCTTTGTCCGGTGTTTCCATGTATACCGACCTGCTGCTGGAGGGTAACATCACTGCCGCCGAGCAGCAGGAGTTTTTGTCCCGTATCAAAGCGGGAACGGAAAAGCTGCAATGGATGATGGACAGCCTGGTCAAAATGTCGAGGCTCGAGGTTGGAGCCATAGAACTGTCCCCGGTTCCCACAGGCATCAAGCAAACCATTTCCGACAGCATCAGCGGCGTATATGGGGCAGCAGTAAAGAAGAACATTACGATTCAAACAGCGTATTTTGAGGATATCCTCCTGCTCCATGACCGTAAGTGGACATGTGAGGCGATGACGAATATTCTGGAAAACGCAATAAAATACTCCGAGCCCGACAATGAAATCGATATTGCTGTAGAATCCTTACCCATTTATACGAAAATCAGCATTACGGATTACGGCATCGGCATTGCTCCCGATGAATGGAATTCTATATTCAAACGGTTTTACCGGGGACAGAATGCCAAGACAGCAGACGGGGCGGGATTAGGGCTTTATCTGGCATCGCTGATATTTCAAAAGCAGGGAGGCAATATCCTCGTTGATTCCAAACCGGGGCAGTATACGACCTTCTCGATGTTCTTGCAAAACTGTAAGAAATAAATCCTGTTTTGTCAGGAGCCTGTAAGAACTACGGCTTATGATGAAAGCACAGGAGAAAGGAGGCATATAGCGTGTCGGTTTTGATTACAGAGGATTTGAAAAAATACTATGGTAATGAACCCAACATCGTTAAGGCGCTCGATGGGGTTGATCTGGAAATTCAGGAAGGCGAGTTTGTCGCCGTGGTGGGTACGTCAGGCTCGGGGAAAAGCACCCTCCTGCATATGCTGGGTGGTTTGGATACGCCGACCAGCGGCAAGGTGATTGTTGGCGGCAAAGATATTTCAACCATGGGGGATGAGCAGCTTACTATCTTCCGGCGCAGGAATGTGGGTTTTGTATTCCAGAATTATAACCTTGTTCCTATTTTAAATGTTTATGAGAACATCGTATTGCCGATTGAGTTGGATGGGAACACCGTAGACGAAGATTTTGTGGAAAACATTATTGAAACCTTGGGCCTGTTGGAGAAGAAAAATAATCTTCCCAACAATCTTTCCGGTGGGCAGCAGCAGCGCGTCGCCATCGCCCGTGCGCTGGCAACAAAGCCATCCATTATTCTTGCGGACGAGCCCACCGGGAATCTGGACAGCAAAACGAGCCAGGACGTTTTAGGAGTATTGAAAATGACGTCTACCAAATTCCATCAAACCATGGTGATGATCACCCATAACGAGCAGATTGCTCAGCTTGCCGACCGGGTGATTCGGATTGAGGACGGCAGAATCGTCTCCGTGGAAGGGCGGTGACGATATGAGAAACAATAATGGCGCTGTTGTCCGGCGGCTTACGAAAAAAAGTCTCCGGGTAAACAGGAGAAGAAATTTCTTCATCATTGCAGCCATTGCGCTGACCACGCTGCTTCTTGCCTCTGTTTTCAGCATCGGTATGAGTCTTCTGAAGTCCATGCAGGTGCAGGAAATGCGACTGATGGGCACGGTGGCCCATGCCGCGGTTACCAAACCGACTGCTTCGCAAATGGAGCAGCTTCAGAAATTGCCTTATATCAAAACAGTCGGTACGGGCAATCATGTCGCCTATATAAAGAATACACCGCAGATGGGTGACATGGATTTAGCGCTGTACTACTTTGATCAGACCGAATGGGAGAAGCTTCGTGCCCCTGCCTTTACGGATATTGTGGGTAGCTATCCGCAAAAAGAGGATGAAATTATGGTGCCCCTATGGGTGCTGGAACGGATGGGGATAAGCCATCCGGCCATCGGGATGGAAATTCCTCTGGCCTACTACACCAAAAATACAGGCCAAGATAAGCCTGTCAAAGCGGTTTTCCGGTTATCGGGCTGGTTTACCAGCTATATGCACATCCGCTCCGGGAATATCGATTCTCTTTTAGTATCCGAGGTGCTGTCGCAAAAGTGCGGGAAAACCGTCCAAGCCGAAGGAGCCGCAACGGTATTGTTCACGGATTCATCGCAGGTGTCGAAATATTCCGAGCGGCTGGAGCGGGATTTAAAGCTGTTAGCGGATCAGCAGGTAAAAATTGTTCCGGCATACAATGTGGATACAGAATCCATGAAAAAGAGCTTGATTGCCTTATTGGCAATTGTTGCTTTTTTAATCCTGACAGGGTATCTTTTGATTTACAACGTTCTGTATATTTCCGTTTCGCAGGATGTGCGCTTTTACGGACTGCTGAAAACGCTCGGTACAACGCCAAGGCAAATCAGGCATATTGTAATAGGGCAAATCCTACGTCTGTGTGTAGTCGGAATCCCAGTCGGCGCGGCGGCAGCATTATTGATTTCATCTTTTGCCGTTCCGCTGTTCATTTCCAGATTCGTAAGCATTTCCACGGGTACGGTTGTGTCTTTCTCTCCGCTGATTTATCTTTGCGCGGCTGTTTTTGCTTTGCTTACTGCCCTTTTGGGAGGATTTAAGCCTGCAAAAAAAGCGGCAAGCATTTCTCCGATTGAAGCGCAGAAGTTTACAGGAATCCAATTGAGAAAGAGCCACACGAATTCGTCTGTCCAGGGCAAGCCGTATAAAATGGCCGCACGCAACATCTTTCGAGACAGAAAACGGGCAGCGGTCGTGCTTCTGAGCTTGTTTTTGGGAATAACAACATTCACAACCATCATAACGCTTGTAAACAGTATGAATACGGACAATTACGTCGCCTCATATATGGAAAGTGATTTTGTACTGGAAAATAATACATTGAGACCGGATGGCAAGCCTAAGCAGAAATTCGACACAGCTTTTAAGGAATCGATCGATTCCCTGCCCGGATTGGAAAAAGTACACAGCTTGACGCAGGAGTGGGTGCGCCTCGATTATTCCTCTCACGAGTTCGGGGCATATGCGGCCGATTTTATGAAACGAAATAAAGAGGAGGATTTACCGGAGCAGTATTTCCGCGATAATTTCAGCGGTCTCATTGCGGGTATTGACAGCGATGCTCTTACGGAGCTTAATAAGACGCTTGATGACCCTATTGATCTTGAAGCTTTTGAACGCGGCGAGATTGCTCTTATAGCTACCAACAATCCACGCTTATTTCAAAATGTTCATGAGCTCACCGTTCACGCAATGGAATCTAAGGGTGCAGCAGGAATCCAAGACAAAGTCGGTGGCAAATCAAAAAAGATACGTTTGGGTGGTTATGTGCCGCAAGACTTTGAAGAAGTAGGTTACAGTCTTGCACCTACGTTGTTTGTATCCAATACGTTCATGCATGAGCTATACGGCGAACCTATAACAGCAAGAATAAATATCGATGTTTCTAAAGGCTATGACAAGCAAGCTCTTGATGCTTTAAAGCAGCTTACGGATGGCGATTACGAAATTTCCCGCTCATCGAAGCTGGAGGCGCAGGAGGAGATGTACGATTCAAAAATGATGTTGTACATCTTTGGCGGAGGCGTTGCGTTGGTCCTTGCATGGATTGGCGTCCTTAATTTTGTGAATGTAATGTCAGTCGGCATTATGGTTCGTAGACAGGAGCTGGCGACGCTGGAATGTGTTGGCATGAGCCGTAAGCAGGTCAGGAAAATGCTGTTGGGCGAGGGACTTGGATATGCTATCATAACGTTGTTTCTCGTTTCTACCGCAGGCACCCTCATTACCTTTGGAATTTTCAAGCTGTTTCAGCAGGAAGCCACCTATGCGGTGTTTACCTATCCCTTTATTCCTGTGATGATTGCCACGTTTGCCATTATAGCAGTATGCGCTATAACCCCGGAAACAGCATACCGTTCTCTCTACAAAGCCACTCTTGTCGAGCGGTTAAGAGAAGCGGAATAGGTGCTGTCAACAAGCCCTCTCAAGCACTAATTTCGTGCTAAAGAGGGCTTGTTTTGTCTTGAGAATACTGTCGGTGGTTATGCTATACTTTTTGTATGTTTTTTGTCCAATTATCTCGTAATAGGAACATTCTCTTAAATCTTGAGCAGCGAACAATACATAGTCGAATAATTATGGAGATGATTTTCTTGTCAAAGGTTGAACTGACGAATATGTGCATGATTTATGATAAAGAAACGGACAAGGTTCTTGTTCAGGATCGAATCAAGTCCTGGAAAGGAATTTCATTTCCCGGAGGGCATATCGAGAATGGCGAGAGCATTATAGACTCGACGATTCGTGAAATCAAGGAAGAGACGGGTCTGGCTATCACGAACCTTGAACTCTGCGGAATAATATACTGGTACAATGACTCTACCGGGGATAAATATTTCGTATTTAGCTACAGGACGGACAAGTTTTCGGGCCAACTGCTGGATGAAACCGAAGAAGGCCGCCTATTTTGGGTGGACAAGCATGAGCTTGAGTTGCTCCCACTAGCGGAAGGATTTAAGGAGCGGCTACCTATGTTTTTTGACAAGAAATATTCTGAAGGCTTTGGCATGTGGAATGAGCAAGGGGATAGAGAAATGAAGTGGCAGTAAGGGGGGAGAAATATCGATGCTGATTGAGGACCAATGGTTTACAGTGGAACTAATTGATGATCAAACCTACGCCATAAGCGAGTATGGACATTGGGAGAAAGTGCATTCCTTTCTGCTTCTCGGGAAAGAAAAAGCCGTATTAATTGATACTGGCCTTGGTATTGATCATATCAAAAGAATTACCGATCAATTAACAAGCTTACCAATTATGGTGGTTACGACCCACGTTCACTGGGATCACATTGGCAGTCATGAGCAATTTTCAGATTTCTATGTTCATGAACTGGAGGAGGATTGGATAGTCCACGGCATAAAAGGACTTGCCATGGAGCAAATCAGGAAGGACATAGCCCGGGACATTACTTTACCGGTTCCGGAATCTTTTGATGCCCGGATATATCAGCCTTTTCAGGGGCAACCTGCAGGATTGCTAAAGGACGGAGATACAATAAACCTTGGGGAGCGTGAGCTGAAGATACTTCATACCCCCGGCCATTCCCCCGGTCATATTTGTCTATATGATACCTCATGTGGATATTTGTTCTCAGGAGATCTTCTGTATGAGGGAACGATTTACGCCTTCTACCCAACGACAGATCCACAGCAGCTCGTACAATCGCTGGTACGCATTGCTGAGTTGCCGGTTCGTAAAATATTCGGATCACATCATCGGTTGGGACTGGAACCCGAGATATTCATCGAGGTTAAGAAAGCTGCTAAGTTTTTACAAGATCATAAACTTATTAAGCATGGAACAGGCTTACACACATTTACTTGCTTTAGTATTCAGTTCTGAAACTAGCGATCTTCTCATTCATGGTATGAAAGGAGGAATCAAGACTATGCCGGTAGATTTGTCGAAATATCTTGTAATTGGCATATCCTCCCGGGCGTTATTTGATCTGTCCGTGGAAGATGAAATATATAGAACTCAAGGGATAGAGGCGTACTGCGATTATCAGATTGAACATGAGAATGAGGTACTGAAGCCCGGTTTTGCATTTTATCTCATCAAGGCAATTCTCCACTTAAATGAAATTACCCCGGAAAAACGGATGACGGAGGTCATCATTATGTCCAGAAACAGTGCGGACACCAGCCTGAGAATTTTCAATTCGATCGATCATTATGGACTCGATATTTCCCGAGCCGCATTAACGTCAGGTCATTCCTTAGTCCCTTACCTGGAGGCGTTTAGTGTGGACTTGTTCCTATCGGCGGATAACCAGGATGTGCAGGATGCCGTGGATGCTGGGATCGCCGCCGGAATGATCTATGGTCCCAGCACGAATTATGCTAACGATGAAATCGAACAAATTCGGATCGCGTTTGATGGGGACGCCGTGCTTTTTTCGGAAGAATCGGAGCTGATTTATCAGGCTCAGGGGCTGGATGCTTTTTTACAGTATGAAAAAAAGAATGCGGAAAAGCCGCTGCCGGAAGGCCCATTTGCCAAATTGCTAAAGACGTTGTCCTTTTTGCAGGAGCAGTTTGACGCCGACAGCAATCCGATCCGGACCGCCTTGGTTACGGCCAGAAACAGTCCGGCGCATAAGCGGGTCATTCTCACTTTGCGAAATTGGGGCGTGCGCATGGATGAGGCTTTTTTTATGGGGGGCGTTTCGAAGGATAAGATTCTAAAAGCGTTTGGGGCGCATATTTTCTTTGATGATCAGGAAGTGCATTTGCGGGATGCGTCCAAGCAAGTGCCTTCAGCAAAGGTTCCGTATAAAACCAGAGAAAAGGGTTCAACTTCGCCCGAAGAGGAGAAACAAGGTTGATTCATCATATTGAAGTGAATGTGTCCGATTTGCAGCAGTCCATTGAATTCTGGGATTGGCTCCTGATAGATCTGGGGTATACCCGGTATCAGAGATGGGAGCAGGGAATAAGTTGGATCTATGGCGATACATATTTGGTGTTCGTTCAAGCGGAAGCTCAGTATCAGGACGTTTCGTATCACAGAAAACGGGTAGGCCTCAATCATCTTGCCTTTTTTGCAAAATCCAAAGAACATGTCGATGAGCTTACAAAGAAACTAGTGGAAAAAGGAGTTCAAATCTTGTACACGGACAGACATCCGTTTGCCGGTGGAAAGGAACATTATGCTGTCTTCTTTGAGGATCCTGACAGAATTAAGGTGGAGATTGTTGCGCCTAAGAAGTAGTAGGGCTTGATAAGAGAAAGGGAGGGGCATCCATGGCAACCATTTTTAACGATAACAATGTAAACTATGCTCTGAAAAAATCGCCAATACCTGAGTTCGCTTGGCACACGAGTGAGCGGCTGGCTGAGATCGCAGGATCAAAGCATTTGGTTTTCGACCTAAGATCCCTAGATCCAGGCAAATATTCGTTTCCTTATCATTTTCATCGCAATGCGGAGGAATTGTTTGTTGTTTTATCCGGAAAGGCGCTGCTTCGCACACCGGAGGGGATTACAGAGCTTGGCGAAGGGGACATTGCCTTTTTCGAAATGGGGCCTACGGGGGCGCATCAGCTTTTCAACAATACGGACCAGCCGTTTAAGTATCTCGACATCCGCACGAACCAAGGGATCGATGTCGTAGAATACCCCGATTCGGGCAAGATCAACATCCTGCCGGAGCAGGAGGTATACCAGACAGAGGATCGGGTGGACTATTACAAAGGGGAAGATCAGGTTAGTGACAAATGGAAGTAAGTTTATGGGATGAAGCGAGGCCATCGTGAGAAAAAGAGCATTGTTATCTTTTGTGTTGTTACTTACTAGCATCATTCTTGCCTTATTAGTGGACTTATTTACCTTAAAATATCGATCCGGACACAGCGTATCAGGTAACGGCAACCCTGGTGTCTTATTTGTGATCTTTGGATTTGTATGTTTAATTACCTTGATAATTACCACTTCTCAGCTGACTAAAACATATTATCAAAATCATCCAGATCAACGCTCCAATAAAATCCTCTCATGTATCTTTATCGTTCTTTTCGCTTTGATGGCTGCTGGGGAGATTTTAAAAATTAATGTTCTTCGAGAAACGCTTAATGGATTTACGAATCATGAAACTTCCATAGTGTACCGCTTCGGATGGATTAACCAGTATACAAATCATTTGTTTTATAACATTTATGTTATAGGGATGGGAATAACCATATCCTTCTTTTTAGGGCGACTCCTACTAAGTAGGGGGTATCGCTTTTAGGTTGCTATATGTATAATTATGGAATAAGAATAAGCTCCACGACACAAGCCCCAGTCTAGATGAAGAGCTATCTAGAATTGGGGCTTTTGTGTATTTACGAACATTTCAAGGAAAGCCCAGTGAAAACAACAGGGAAAGGATGTTTTACGATGGAGAAAGTGATAACCTACTACAGCTCATTTGATGAATGGGGACGACTTGATCGCGAACCTCTGGAATTTATGGTGAATCTCCATCACATCAGAAGCCATCTTCCTACAAAAGGACGCATCTTGGACAACGGGGCTGGCCCTGGAAAATACTCTATGGAGCTGGCCAAGCAAGGCTACCGGGTCACATTAACAGACTTAACCCCGCGATTGTTGGAAATTGCTGAGCAAAAAGCTCATGAGCACGGGATTAGCGAGCAGTTCGACGGATTTTTTACACAGGATGCCAGGCATCTGACGAGACTTTCGGATCAGCAGTTTGATGCTGCACTTATGCTCGGGCCCCTGTATCATTTGCAAGCAGAAGAAGATCGAATCCAAGCCGTCCGTGAACTGTACCGGGTAACCAAAATAGGTGGTATCGTCTTTGTTGCCTTCATGTCGAGAACCAAGTTTCTGACGACTTCTTTGATGTATCCCGAACTTTGGAAGCCCCATCATACGGTACAAGGAATACAGCATTTTTTGAAAACTGGGGTATTTGATCACCAGGATGAGGGAAGGTTCACCGGAGCCTATTATTTTGACATCGAAGACATTAGGCCGTTTATGGAAAGCCAAGGTTTTAGCACGATAAAACTTATCGGTTCCGGAAGTATTGCTGGAGCTATGTCGCAGCAGCAGTGGGATTATTGGCGACAGCGCGGTGATGAGGAATCTGAGCAGGTATTGCAGATGGTTATCAAAGAGTCAGAGAACCCGTACATGCTAGGTGCTTCTTCCCATCTGCTGTACATAGGAAAGAGAGAATAAAAGGAAGGGATTGGCCCGTCGTGGGATCAAAGCTTTGGACATCTATCTTGAAGAGAAAACGAGAAAAAGATTGTGAGAAAAACCACGAAAACCAGAAAACGCCGGAGTGGGTGGAAAGGCTGATGTGGGAGTATTTTTAATTGAGTTATGGGCAGGGGGGAACAGGGTGAATTTTTTTACGAAGCTGAATATCGTTAGCGCCTTGTTTGGCTTTGTTATCTTCGTCGGAATTGAGCTGATGGTAAATGTTTATAGAATAAGCAGATGGACCGGGCTTGAGGTGGGTATGGTATCAAACTTGGAAGCAATCCTCATTCTGGTCATGGTCATTTCGTCGGCTCTCCTGTTTCCGAGATTAATACGATATTGGCTCATGCGTAGAAAAGCAAGTTATTTTACGGTTCTCCTTTGGATCCCTTATTTTGTCCTTTTTGCATACCTGTTTCGTATAATCTTTCCGATGACAAACCCTGGAGACGATCCAAATCCTGTAACGGGGTTAGTGATGATCGCCGCACTCTTTTTATATCCTTTCTTCTTGCTATTGGTTAATTTATTGGCAGCTTTTGAGATAAATGAGGGCGCTTAACACGTGGCCTTGAAATTATAATTGGAGCAAAGAAGTCGAAATTCCAATTTTATGATGAATGGGGACCTTGGGATGCCGCTCAGCGACCGCCGATTGATCAATATTTTGAGAGAACAGGGCATTTTGGATGTTGATCACATTAATAGATCTATGTTTGATAAGCGAAAACGATCATCACTAACAAGCATTTATATCCATAGAAAAGGCGAGAGAATCTTGTCCCTGCTCGAAAAAAATACGATTTCTCAAGAGGTCCCATGTGAAAATAGGATCTACAGCTACTTCTCGAACAAAGATATCTCCATGCCAAAGATTTATTGCAACGATTATGATGCCGCCTCACAGGAAGGCGTTTTGTTAATGGAAAATTTGACCCCTACCCATGAGAGCCTGGCGAATTGGGAGGCTCCTATTGAGCCAAACAAGCGATCCGCATTGGTTGAGACGATCACCCAATTTCATGCGGTTTCCTGGGAAACGGGAGAGCTCCCCGCCCCTCGGCATTTGGAGACTACAGCGGAGTATTTTCAGCACCTTTCCTATTTGGAACGAGATTACATGAGCTTTAGAGCAAGGCAAGACTTTAACCTGCAACCAGAACAGTTTGATATTTATGAAAAAAGTTTGCTAGATTTGAGTAAAAACGCGGAGCGCCATATTCAGCGAATTGCGAAACGCCAACATACTACGGTGATCCACGGTGATTTGAACGCATGCAATATTCTTTATCCACTAGACAGCCTTTCTAAGCCACGTCTCATCGATTTCGAAGCTGTTAGAATTGGGCTTTGTACGGAGGATCTGGTCACCTTATTTATTCACGACTTTTTTCATGGTGGAACGGAAACGTTAAGTCTGTTCGAGCAGTATTATCGTTCGCTATGCAGCAAGATCTCAAGCGAATACACATACGATCAGTTTCAAGAAGATGTTAGGATGTCGGTGATGGAAGGGCTGTTCTTTCCACTAAAGCTGTTTGTCCATCAGGGTGTAGAGGATGAGGAACTGATCTGGAAATCAATCCATGCTTACAAGATGATTGCACAGTGAGAAAAAGAAGAACGTACATTCCCTTACTGTGATATGATCTCCTTAAGCCATATTTTGGAGGGGAAATCCATTGAAAGAGCAGTTAATCTCGGAATTGAACGAGTTTTTAGAATTTATAGGATGGATCGAAGACATTAATGATGAGATTTGGTTTGCGCCGCTGGGTGAAGGAAAATGGAGAATTCATGATGTGGTCACTCATATTATGCGGTGGGATATGTACTTTAATAAGGTGACTTTTCCAGCCTCCATCGAAAGCCAGTCTCCAGAACTGGCGGAGCATCCCGATTATTTGGGGTACAATGAACAATCCATACGCTACGGACAGGACAAGACCAAACAGCAGATCATCGATGAAACCAAAAGAAACCGGCAGTTGATGATTGACCAGGTGAACAGCCTGGATGAGGACCAATTTTCAGGGGGTTATCCCGGTGAACGTGAGTTTACGCTGGCATCGTATTTAACTCGGTTTTTCACATCCCATGATAAACACCATATGAGACAAATCCGTGATTTTATCGCGAGCCGTTTGATGATTGAGAGTCTCTCACCATCCGATGAAATCTCGGCGTGCCGAGTTTTTGAAACGTCCATACCGGACGCTTTTGCGAAAGAGGGACTTGGTGACCTTCAAGAGGATATTCAGAGTGAAGTTGATTATAAAAAGCAGATGCTGCGCGCTTCACTGGATCAGGCGTGTTCGGATACCTTTTTTCTTGTCGCCAAAATGGGTCAACAGATCGTAGGTACTATCTCTTTCGGTCCCTGCGGTGAGGATGCTAAAGCCTGTACGAATAATGAATTGAGTGGCATAGGGGAGTTGGGCAGCTTATACATTCTGCCTGGCTACCAGGGCATGGGAATAGGCTCGGCCTTGATCAGAGATATAGCAAATCTTCTAAAAAGACAGGGAGTAGAACGTTTTTGCCTGGATAGCGGATATCGGCGTGCGCAAAAAAGATGGCAGCAGAAATTTGGCCAGCCCTATGCTGTTGTAAAGGATTATTGGGGACCGGGTTCCGTGCACATGGTCTGGGTCTGCAGCGTGAGTGATTTCGCAGACGTACCATCAACCTAGTCTTGAGTGAGGGGGATGTTTTGAAGATGATTCAAATCAAAAAAATACAGCCGGAGCATGTCGAACCCTTTTGGGCTCTTAGGCTTGAGGCACTAAGAACGAACCCCGAGGCATTCGGTAATTCCTATGAGGATTCGGCACAAATGCCACAAAGTGAGGTTCTGAAGATGATTAAGGCAGAAGAAAATCACTTTGTTTTAGGGGCTTTTACAGTAGAGGAACAGTTAATCGGCATTGTCGGTTTTCGAAGGGGACAGGGCATCAAAATTAAGCACAAAGGTATGATTTGGGGCGTTTATGTGTCGCCGGAACATCGCGGGTGCGGAATTGCTAGACTGCTTTTGCAAGAAGTTTTGAAGAAAGCCGGAAACATGGAAGGTTTAAAGCAGATCAACTTAAGTGTCGTCACCATAAATACTGCAGCGGTGGAGCTTTACAAGAAGCTGGGCTTTCGGCCTTACGGCATCGAAAAAAATGCAATAGAGTACAATGGACAAGGTTACGATGAGGAGTATATGACGTATTACTTATCGTAGATTTTATCACTTCAGCTTAGCATGGAGGGGAGACAATGAGCGATTCCAAGCAAGAGCTTCAGATTCGTGGTGAAAAAGTGAGCTTAAGAGCCATTCACGAAGGAGATTTACCCGAGTTATATGAACTCGTCTATGGTGAGAAAGAAGCAGCGTGGAAAAAGTGGGATGCTCCCTACTTTCCCCTTGAATACATAAGCTTTGATGAGTATCGGGAGGAAACGAGCAAGTACGTTTTCAAATACGGCGCACCGAAGCCAAGAATGATCATCGAGGTTAATGACGAGATGATTGGAACTGTTAATTATTATTGGGAACATAAGGAGTCCAATTGGCTGGAGATCGGGGTCGTCATTTATAAAGCAGGCTATTGGAACGGGGGGTACGGAACAGAGGCGCTGCGATTATGGGTGGATTATTTGTTCGATACGCTGCCTCTGGTGCGTATTGGACTTTCCACCTGGTCTGGTAACAAAAGAATGATGAGGGTTGCCGAGAAGCTAGGCATGAAATTAGAAGGACAAATCAGGAAAGCCAGACTCTATGAAAACGAATATTATGACTCCATCAAGATGGGGATGCTTCGAGAGGAATGGTCCGAAGAACGTAGAAACAATCGTCGCGAAGTAGAGGCATAAAAAGAAGGAGAACAGCCATGAATCTGTCACAGAAAGTCGCAGACATTCTTACAGAATATAACGAACAACATCCTTTTTCAGGAGCGGTTTTGCTCCGGGAAAATGAAAATATACTTGAGCGCAGTTACGGTTATGCGAATCGAAGCGAGGAAATCATTAACACGACGCATACCGGGTTTGGAATCGCCTCGGGCTGCAAAATTTTCACAGCGGTTGCAGTTTGTCAGCTTGTAGAAGCTGGAATCCTGAGTTTTGATTCCTATCTAAAAGACTGCGTAGCATCTTCATTTCCACATTTTGATCCCGGCATTACGGTGCATCATTTGCTGACACATACCTCAGGCATTCCTGATTACTTCGATGAAGAGGTTATGGACGATTTTGAACAGCTGTGGGAAACACTGCCTATGTACAAGGTTCAATCTCCTGCCGATTTTTTGCCTCTGTTTCAGGATAAGCCTATGAAGTCGCTGCCGGGAGAAGCTTTTTCCTACAACAATGCAGGCTTTATATTGCTGGGGTTAATCATTGAGCAAGTGACTGGCATGACATTTACCGCGTATGTAGAGAAGAACATTTTTCAAAGATGCGAGATGCTTGATTCGGGGTATTTCCGCATGGATCAGTTGCCAAAGAATACAGCGCTTGGATATATCGATGAAGAGGCTGGTTGGCGAACAAATCTATATTCTTTACCCATAATCGGAGGACCAGACGGGGGAGCGTTTACCACGGTATTCGATATGGCAAAGTTTTGGGATGCATTGTTCGGTCATCGAATTTTATCCGAAAAAATGACGAACCTGATGCTGACGCCGCATTCCAGTGAGAGCGAGCAATTACGCTATGGGTATGGCTTATGGATTTCCATGAAAAGCAATCACGTTTTCAAATACTTTGTTATGGGAAGTGACCCGGGCGTGACAATGCAATCCTCCGTCTATGCAGGGCAACCTATTCAAGCACATGTGATTGGTAACATCAGTAGAGGTGCAGGCATATTAACAGGAAAAATAGATGAGTTGATCTATCAGGCCCAGTTAGGAGAAAGCGTGTATGATCATTAGGGAGGCAAGCTTAGAAGATGCGGCCCAATTAGTGGGCTTGCATGAGCAGTTAGACCGGGAGACGAAGTTTATGTTATTTGAACCGGGGGAAAGAGTACTTAGCGAAAGTCGGCAAAGAGATACGATCATCTCTTTTCGGGAATCAGGTAATTCAAACATATTTATTGCTGAAGTCGATAAACACATAGTGGGGCACTTAACCGTCGTAGGCGGGCAGGCGAAAAGAAATCGGCACCGGGGGCATGTAGTGATTGGTATTTTAAGTGAGTTCACCGGACAAGGGATCGGGCAAGGGCTATTTCAGGCTATGGAGAGTTGGAGATTAACGAGCGCTCTTACCAGACTGGAGTTAACGGTAATGACACATAATGCCAATGCAATTAAGCTGTACCAACGGATGGGATTTGAAATTGAAGGGACAAAGAACAAATCGATTATCGTAAATGGAGCTTACGTGGACGAATATTACATGGCGAAGGTTTATTGATGGAGTAAGGTTTTTTGGGGGGAATGGGATGATGAAAACAATTTTATTTCCCAAGCCACGATCTTGCGCAAATTGGATGACCACTTTATTCCTGTAGCTATATGGGATGATCAGATAATTTAATGTTTATAAGGAGTATTTTTAGTTGTGTTCTGAGTTGACAAATCCAGGAACCTTCCTTATTATTTAATTTGATAAAATTTAATTTTGTGACATTAATAAGCAGAGGAAAGAAGGATTTTCTATGCAAGTGCTCAGTATTATTCTGGTTGCATTGGTGGCCATAGAGCATGTGTACATCATGATACTGGAAATGTTTATGTGGACGACGCCTCGTGCCCAGAAGGTTTTCGGACTAACGCCAAGCTTTGCGCTGTCAACCCGAGCTATGGGGGCCAATCAAGGGCTTTATAACGGATTTTTGGCAGCGGGGTTGATCTGGGGACTACTCCATCCAAATGGAGATTTCGGTTACCAAATTCAATTGTTCTTCCTCATTTGTGTGTCGGTTGCAGCGGTTTATGGAGGGGTTACCGCGAAAAAATCAATCATCTTAATGCAGGGGCTTCCCGCATTTTTAGCGCTCATTTCTTTGTTTTTATACTAAGCAGTAGGAATAGTTAATTCGCTTGAAAAAAGGCACGCGTGTGCGGGTGCCTAATTGTATTTTGTGCAGCTATTCTGGTACTTTTATTCTCTTCTATGATTTGAACCCTTAATGTCGCTCGTGAACCTCCTTTTTAGGGCTATCGGCCGTCGGATTACCGATGTATAATCGTGGAAGAGGCTCCATCAACCAACGCCCCAGCTTTAGATCAGAGCTATCTAAGGCTGGGGCGTTTCGTGATTTTACACACGAAAAAGATACAGGGAGAGATGCGAAGTGAAGGTAACCGGGATCTGCTTAATTACGAATCAAGTCCCCGTACTTACAGCTTTCTACCAAAAGGTGCTGGGCGTAAGTGCAGAAGGCAATGATGTTCATGTTGAACTGAAAACGGATGGAGTTGGCATGGCAATTTTTTCTACCGAGGGGATGGAACAAATGGCTCCGGGCTCGATGCAAGGCGCGGGGCATGGCTGCTTTACGGTAAATTTTAAGGTCGATGATGTAGATGCAGAGTACGAGAAAATTAAAACTATGGCTGTTGAAATCATAAAGATGCCGCAAACCCACCCATGGGGTTCAAGATCATTCTGGTTCCGGGACCCTGACAGAAATATCGTCAACTTTTATAGCGAGGCAGATGAGACCCGATGAAAACATTTGAAGTGGTTAGTCTGGATATGTTTCAAACCTTGGTCAACGTGGACTCCAGGAGAGAACAGGTATGGACCTCAATTTTGTCTGAAAAATATACTCAAGAGTCGGCGGAGCAGTATGCCCAGTTATTATTACAGTACTTTATGGAGCATTGGAAACAGCTTAAAGAGACAAAACGTTTTCATTTCACCAGAGAAGTATATGAAAGAAGCTTTGAGAGTGTTTTTCAGCGTTTTAACATTGAATTTGATGTGGAAGAGGCGTGTAACATTCTTTTTCAAGAGCATACGAAGGCGGAGCTTTATGAGGATACAGTTCGCTTTTTGGATAGAATCTTGAAGCAATATAAGGTGTGCATTGTTAGTGATGCCGATGAGGCGATGATTCCGCAATTTTACACGAAGTATGGGATTCGAAATTTCATCTCGGAGCACTATCAATCTTATAAAAATGATGAAGATAATTTGATGTTCAAGGAACTGCTTCATTTTTATAAGGTGCATCCAAGTAAGGTCATACATATTGGTGATTCCGAATCGGATATCATTGGAGCCCACCGGGAAGGGATTAGAACATGCTGGTTGAACCGGGACAAGAGAACCTGGGAGCATGAAATCAAACCTGATTTCGTTATCGAATCTTTGAATGACTTGAAACAAATCTTGTAAGGCACGGGGGAATGGCCTGGATGAATCGATTTATCCAAGCTCGTACAGAAGAAGTTAAATACCATGAGGATTTTTATGCGCATCACATCCTGTTTGAGCCAGGCTCTTGGTTGTCCAAACCAGTCAAGATCGTTTTGGATATGCTTGATGAACTGGATCTAGACCATATTCATGTCCTTGATTTGGGGTGCGGAGTTGGTAGAAATAGCATTCCAATTGCTCAGAGGATAAAACCGCATAACGGAAGGATTACATGTGTAGATCTACTCCCCATGGCTGTAAACCAATTAGTAACAAACTCGAGAAAATACGACGTTCATGAATTGATTGTTTCCGAAGCAGCAGATGTAGAAGCCTATGATATCCCGGATAATAGTTATGAATATATTGTAGCTTGCTCTTGTTTAGAGCACGTCTCTTCGGTGGAGGCTTTTCGCATGGTCGTCTCTCGGATGATCGAAGGAACAAAAAACCAAGGGATTAACGCTATTCTGATGAGTACCGAAAACCTGGATGTGGACATAGAAACGGGAAAGGTCTCGAACGGTATAATCGAATTGAATATGAAGACTGCGGACACTTTTAGCTTACTACATGAACTATATCGCGATTGGGATATCCTGGTGGAAAAATCCGTCTCCCAGTCGATTCATGAACGAAAGTATGAAAAAGAGATTGATTTCAGAAGCAACTGGCTAACATTCCTAGCTCGAAAATAAGGAGTAAGATTAGGCGTTCAAGAGAGGAAGATCAGTATGCAGCAGGAAACAAAACAGAGGTATCATGTGTTGGCCCGGGGAGTTTTTTTATCCGGCGATCATCTTCTTGTAGCACACTGTATAGGTATGGATAACACCTTTTTGCCGGGTGGACATGTGGAGTTCCATGAAGGAATCAGAGCTACTTTAGCTAGAGAAATACAGGAGGAACTTGGACTTGCAAGCACCGTGAAACAGTACCTTGGGGCGGTTGAAGCTGAGCATGAGGAGGAAGGTGTCTATAACCAGGAAATTAATCACTTATTTATCGCCGAATTGGAAGGTGTAGACCATACAGACAATCCGCCATCACAGGAAAAGCATTTGGAGTTTTATTGGATTCCCGTCAGCGGGATGGAGGAGCATAATGTATTGCCAGAACCAGTGCGCAAAGTGATCCGAAAATATATACACCAAGTCGATGGTCCATATTTTGAAAGCACCTTTTTGGGGGAGTGACAGAATCCATGATTCAATGCCCTTGGTGTACAAAAGAAGTTGAGATCATAGACAATATCTGTCCTGAGTGTAAGCATGAGGTTCTCATTGATGAACAGGGGGATATACTGTTTGAAGATTCCCCAGAAACGGAAGAAGAGGTTCCTTACTCGGAAGTTAATCTGGAGGAGGTTATTAAAGAGCGGTTTAAGTGCGTTAAATGCGGGCACCGCAAGTGTGATGTGGATGAGGTAGCGATGACAGGAACCGGATTGAGCAAGATTTTTGATGTTCAGTACAATCACTTTCTATTTGTGTCATGCCATCACTGTGGATACGTTGAAGTGTACAATCCCAGTATTCTTGCAAACAAAAACTCCGGAACGCTAAGTACTGTGCTCGATATCCTTTTTGGAAGGTAATTTAATTAAACCTGGCGTTTTAATATGACACGCTGTTGTCAAATTAGCCCTGGTACAATGGCGTTAAGCTCATGGCTCATAGCGAGAATTTAACCGGAGGTGAATATTTGGATATCTTCAGAAATAAAAACTTCTGTTTGTTATTTTTCGGAAGAATTTTGACGAACATCGGTGATAGTCTATACGCTGTGTCTGCCATGTGGTTAATTTATGATCTAGGAGGTTCATCCTTTTATACCGGTTTGGCGGGATTTTTATCTATCTTGCCTAGAATCATTCAGCTTCTGTCTGGGCCTATCATTGACCGAATACCGATACGTGGTATTTTAGTGTACAGTCAGTTAATCCAAGCTTTACTTTTACTTATCGTCCCGATCGCTTCCTTTTTTGACGTGCTGACTGTTGGTCTTGTTTTGACGATTACGCCTATATTGAGCATATGCAACACTTGGGTGTACCCTGTCCAAATGTCTACCCTACCTAAAATTTTAGATGCGAGGCAATTGACAAAAGGCAATTCTCTGTTCTCGGTGGCTTATCAAGGTATCGATGTAGCTTGCAATGCCATTTCCGGTGTCCTCATTATTGTGATTGGTGCTGTATCCTTATATCTTTGGAATGCTTTGGGCTTCTTTATCGGTGCGATGCTTTTTGCCCAACTACGGATCAATTCTGCTAATCCATCTGTAAAGTTGGAAGAGGCCAAAAGTGAGGTTGTCATTAATCAGGTTCATGGGAAAAGTGATAAGGTGAAGCAGCTATTAGCTGACTATAAAAACGATTTAGTTAGCGGAATCAAACTTCTTACACAAACGCCGTTAGCCAAGCTGCTGTATGGCATTATCATTATTAATGCAGCGGGTGGAGCCACCTTTAGTGTGCTTCCTGTATTTAGTGACAAGCTCGGTGGCCCGGATTTGTACGGACTTTTGTTAATGGTGCAGGCCCTTGGCAGTGTGCTTGGTGCAGCATGTGCCCCATTTCTAAAATTGGAACGTATACGGTTAGGTCTGTTGTATGCAGTGGCTTTTATAGTTGCAGGTATTGCCTGGTCGATGAGTGTGTATAGTCCGTTGACATGGTTAGTCATCGTCTTTTATGGTCTAGCGTGGTTTCCCGGTGGTGCAGTTAATGTCATTATCAATACGGTTGTGCAAAAAGGTATTCCTCAACAATATATGGGGCTGATTTTCTCAGCTACAATGGCACTCAGCGGGATAGCTATGCCTTTGGGTAGCCTTCTTGGTGGAATGCTTGGGCTGTGGCTGGACAGTTACGCCGTAATTTCCTTATGTGGATTAACTGTTTTTCTCGTGGGCTGCTATTGGTTACTAGACAAAACATCACGAAATCTCCCGAAAACGGAACATATACATGAAGGCTTTTTTTACTTTAGAAAAGAACCCGGTTCAATCCGTTCAGCTAATGAGCTAGATATTTAACATGCTTGCCGAAAAATAACTTAAGGAGCGCGATATTAATGAATGACGAAATTAAGTCATTAATCAAGGAATTTAAGGAATGGATTCCGTTTGTGCAATCTTTACGCGGGATATCCGAGGAAGCGTGGGGCTCTAGCCTGGAAGCGGGAAAGTGGTGCGTGAAGGATATCGTATCTCATATCATGATGTGGGATAAGTATTTTTATGAAGATGCCATTACAAAAATTGCTGCTGATCAAGACGTTGCCCTGGAGCTATCCAATTTTGATGATTTTAACCGTCAAGCAGCGAGCTATGGAAAAACGCTAACGACGGACGAACTCCTTGATCAAGCGATCAAGTATCGTGAGAAGATCGCTGCAACAATTGAAAATTTGCCCGATTCCGCGCTTGACAAGGACTACCCTGGTAAAGACGGAAATGCGTTTCAATTTTCATCCTATTTAAAGGATTTCATCTGGCACGACCAGCATCATATGGCACAAATCAAGAAACTGATTTAGAAACGATACATAAAACCATTGGAATAACCTATCGTAACGATAATGAATCTGTAATTGAAGCGAATCATTGATCGCCCCTATAATCATTTGTGTAGCGATGCTACATAAATGATCGAGGAGCTGATCTATATGTCAAAAGCCGTATTTTATCATGCCGGGTGCCCTGTTTGTGTAGATGCTGAGCAGATGGTGCTGGGTTATCTCGACAAAACCAAAGTTGATGCGAAAATCGTACACTTGGGAACAGATCGTGGGCGTATTGAAGAGGCGGAGAAAGTCGGAGTTAAATCCGTTCCGGCCTTGGTCATCGATGGGAATGTGTACCATATCAATTTTGGCGCAAGTCTGGAAGATGTAAAGAAAGGTTGATTCTTTGGAAGGGAGGTGCCGAATAGGGCGCCTCTTCTTTTTCCATATTGCCTTTTATCCGGCCATGTTTCCATGTAGAATGGTTAAAAGAATGTACAGGAAAGGTTCGGTAGGCTATGATTTTTGATCCCCAGCATCGCAAAAACGTTCGATCCGCTCGTATCAGCATGGCTTTGTTCCGGCTGTCTCAGGCAATCAAGAAGGTGACACAGGAGGAAAGCGATGTGATTGGATTGTCGCCCGTACAAGTGCAGGCGCTGCTGTTCTGCCAATATACCCGAAGCGATGTGGCTACTGTAGGCAATTTTGCGAGTACGATCGGGACAACTCATGTGACCGCTGTGAAGATCGTTAACGGATTGGTGAGTAAAGGGCTGATCTCAAAAGTGCAAAAATCTGATGATCGGCGGGTAACTTTACTGCAGTTGACCTCGGCAGGGATAGAAATTATACCGAAGCTGGAAAATTGGGGGCATGTCTTGGAGGAAGCCCTCCACCCAATTTCAGATATTATGTTAGCGAACTTGGAGCTTGGACTTGGCTCAATCATTTCGTCCCTGGAGGATCGCGGTCATCTTACGGTAGCGGAGCCGTGCTTAGGGTGTATTCATTTTCATCCGAATGTAGGAGAAACCGCCCAGCCCCATTACTGCGACCTTATCCATAAGTATCTTACCCACCAAGCCTCTCTCCAACAATGTCCCGAACATACCCCGCTCTCCAAGCCGAAAGCGTAAGATCGATCTTAACCATAGGCCATACCTATTGTTACTATAAAAAATCTGGTATTGCACCCATAATTTACTCGACTTATACTAAATCGTAATCCATGCCCAAATTCGCATCGTCCGGAGACTTCCAGACGATGCATTTTAGACTGGCTAGTCGTCCCTTTTTGTAGACGTAATCAGCTGTTCCATAAAGACGCGGCTGGCGGCACATAAATATTTGTTCTTTCGGTACACTACGCCGATTTGTGTTGTAAGTACGGGGTTCTGAATCGGAATCGTCCGGATCGACTTATTGTCGATATATTCGAGGTAAGCTTTCGGTAAAATCGTGACACCTACACCTTGCCCGACCATATTTATGATGGCTTCCATTGTCGTCATTTCCAAGACCGGCTGTAGCGTAAAGCCGAGCAAGCGGCACTGTTCGTCGATTGTTTGTCTTAAGAAGTATGTGTTTGGCAACAAGATAGATGGCGTTTCTTTTAAAATATCCAGCGTCACAAACGGTTCGTTCGCGAGTGCATGATTGACAGGCGCTGCTAGGGCGAGGTTTTCTTTATATAGTGGGACACACTCTAAATCATGATGTTCCATCGGCAGGAAGACGATCCCTAAATCAAGCTCGTTCTTGAGTAGCCCCTCCCTAATATCTCCGGTCCGCAGACCGAGCACCGACAGCTCGATGTTGGGGTACTTTCGGTGGAACCCGGCGACGGTAGGCGGGAGCAAATAATTCACGACGGTTAATAGAGCGCCGATTTTAAGTGTGCCTCTATCAAGCCCCTGAAGCTCGCTAATGGCGGCCTTGGCTTGAGACAGCTCATGAAAAACATTATAGCTATGGTGCAGCAGTGCTTTACCCGCTTCCGTAATCACAGTTCGTTTCCCAATGCGGTCGAATAGTGGAGTCCCGATTTCGTGTTCCAACAGCCGAATTTGCTGGCTAAGTGATGGTTGGGCGATACCGAGTTTTTCAGCGGCCCTTGTGAAATGCAGCTCCTGGCATACGGCGATAAAATATTCCAATTGCTTCAGTTCCATCAAAGCTCTCCTTGTCTAGGTAATGAGGTATACTTATCTATTATCTCATAAAATACCGGAAAGAGAGTTAATCCATTCCAGAATGAAATGAGGTTATCTTCATGATTCAGACTGAAATTCTATCGATTAATATAGGCAAGCCCGTGCAGATGCAGCATAATAATAAGGAAGTATCAACGGGCATTTTTAAAACTCCTGTCCATGAACCGCTTTATTTATCCTGGGTCAATTTCGAGGGAGATGGACAGGCCGATCTTGTTCACCATGGTGGCAGGGAGAAGGCAGTATGCGTTTATTCCTATGAGCATTATCCGTTTTGGGAAAAAGAACTTCACAGAACTTTGGATTATGGTGCGTTCGGAGAAAATTTGACAATACGGGGTTTGCTGGAAACCGAAGTGTGTATCGGCGACGTGTTTCAATTGGGGGAAGCCGTCGTGCAGGTCAGCCAGCCAAGGCAGCCCTGCTATAAATTGTCCGTCAAATACGGTGTACCGGAAATGCTGCTAAGGGTACAAGAAACGGGCTATACCGGCTTCTATTTTCGCGTGCTGGAACAGGGCAATGTGAAGAAAGAAGACGGTTTAGTTAAGCTCCACAGCCATCCGAAAGCAGTTACGGTTGACTTTGCCAACGAGATTATGCACCGTGATAAAACAAACGTGGAAGGTATCCATCGGATTCTCGATGTGGAGGAGCTTTCGGAAAACTGGCGAGCGACTTTTACGAAACGACTGGCCGGTACCGAGGTAAGTTCCAAGGAGCGGTTAACTGGCAACAAATAGAGAAAAATAACGGCCATTAGTACCTTCGGGTGGTATGCTTAATTCGGGGGATATCTTATAATAGAATAAGCTCCTTTTGTCTACATACGCCCCAGCCTAAGATCAGAGCTATCTGTGGTTGGGGCTTTCGCCATTTTATCGAACGGGGATGGAGAATCCAAATGCAAATGCTCAGAGAACCGATTTGTGAAAAGCTGTGCAGTGACGTTAACCATGAAGCTTTTTCGCCACAAGTGCCGGTGGATGTTGAAAAAATAAAGCTCGTCATGATCTCAGAAGCGCTGCCTAAGGAGCTTAACGATTATTTTTATGCCGGTGAGAATGCTTCTTTTTTCAAGACAACCCAAACTGCTTTTGAGGATGCCGGGTACATTTTTAGATCTATTGCAGAATTGAGTGACACAGGAATCTACTTAACTACCGCGCTCAAATGCAGTAAGCAGGGCTATCTGGTGACGGCCGATACGGTCAAGCATTGCAGCTACTGTCTGGAGCAGGAATTGGACCTGTTCAAAAATGTAAAGGTGATCATGTGCATGGGCGATGTGGCGATCAAATCGATAAACTACATTTATAAGCGGAAGTTTGGCGAGAAGGTCATTCCTTCGGGCTCAACCTATAAGATACGAAATCAGGAGTTTCTGTATCGCGGAATTCGCTTTTATCCTTCCTACACGCAAACCGGTGACAGTTTTAATATCGAGAAAAGTAAACGGAAGATGATCGCTGAAGATATCAGAAATGCGATGCAGTTTGTAAGGAGAGAAGAAGCATGAAGATGAAGGTAGAGCGAACCGAGATTTTGTCCCCATCCATTTGGGGTGTGATTACGGCTAACAGTTATTATACCCAGGCAGAGAGCGATACGCTTGTTGTTTTGTTTCCCGGCATCGGGTACCACTGCGATAAACCGTTATTGTACTTTTCCCAACAGGTAGCAATGAAGAATCACTGTGATTTACTGGTGACAGAGTACGGGTTCCAGAAAACGAAAGCAGGCTTTGAACCGAGCCAAATCGACGATCTGGTCAAGGAGGTTTTATTCTCCATAAAGCAAGTTTTGGAGCGCAAGAGCTATAGGGATATCGTCTTTGTGAGTAAAAGCTTAGGTACTTATGTTGCCAAGAGAATCAGCAGCCATATTAAAGCCAGAAACTTCGTGCTTACTCCCATCCAGGTCACGATGCCACTTTTATCGGAACAGGATTATGTTGCAATAGGCACGGCGGATCATTTGGCGACGGAAGAATTGCTTCAGGTGCTTAGGGCTAGAGACAGCGCCAAGACGATGATCATTGAAAATGTAGGACACTCCTTAGAGGCTGATACGATTAAAGAGACGCTGAACATTATTGAAATCATTTCAGAAAAATTAACGGATTTTATTCATAAGGACGGTACTACGAAATGAAAATTGAACTGACTACTATCACAAAAGAGCATTTGGATACATTTCTGAATTTATACAACCTGTATTTATATGATCTATCGGAGTTTACCGGAGAAGATTCGCTAGATACCGGGTTATATGATCTGGAGGATAACCATCTCTACGTGGAACGGGACGAGCTGCATCCTTTCTTCATTACTTATGAAGGTCGCAATATAGGTTTTGTTTTAGTTTGCGCCCCACCTTTTGTTCCGAAGGAGGTAGACTTCACAATTCAGGAAATGTTTTTGCTAAGGAAATATCGTGGAATGGGGATTGCTAAAGCCGTAGTAGAACGAATTCTCGAACGATTTCATGGAAAAATTCGGGTTGATCAATTGGCGAACAACATGGCTGCCGTCCATTTTTGGAAGAAGTATTATAGGGAGCACCTGATCCAATTTACGGAAAGGGAGGAGAAGGTGGTTCTGGGTGAGTTAGAAGGCTTACATACAGTGATTTGCCAGACATTTGATAACGATTAAGCCAAGGGGGGAGCTACACTCCATGAAAGAAACTAGAATCTATAAACAGTTCGATAATTGTTCCATTCAAGCCGATATTTATGACCAAGGGAACAAGTCGCCGGTGATTGTGTATATTCATGGTGGAGCGCTGATTTTCGGGTCCAAAGCTTGGCTGCCTGACGAGCAAATTGAATATTTTAAGAAGGCTGGCTTTAGCGTGGTAAATATCGATTATCGCCTTGCACCGGAAACGAAGCTTGACGCGATTGTAGAGGATGTACGGGATGCTATGCTGTGGGTACGGTCTCAAGCGTCCGAGTGGTATGATTTTGACGCCGAAAATGTGGCCGTCATGGGTGGGTCGGCAGGCGGGTATCTTAGCCTATTAACCGGGGTCATGGGTGAGAAAGTTAAGCCGAAAGCGATCGTTTCTTTTTACGGGTACGGCGATATTTTGGGAGAATGGTATGCTAAACCTAGCGATTATTACTGCGAGAGACCTATCATTGAGGATCCAGATACATACATAGGAAGCAACGAACTTACGCAAGGTGCTTGGGAACGGTTCAATTACTACCTTTACTGCCGTCAGCAGGGTGTTTGGGTAGAGAAGGTTACCGGTGTGAATCGACACGACCTTGAAAAATTGCAGCGTTACAATCCAATCGATCATGTCACCTCCGATTTTCCACCGACCTTATTTCTCCATGGAAATCGAGATACGGACGTACCATATGAGCAGTCGGTCATGATGCATAAGAAGCTGAAGGAAAATGGCGTTCCTACCGAGCTCATTACGATGGAAGGGGCGGATCATGTGTTTGATCAGCATTTCCAAGAGCCAACCGTTCAAGACGCATTTCGCCACGTCGTGGATTTTCTTCATCTACACTTAAGTCACTGACCTGAGCAAAAAGAAGGAGGGGGGTACACCATGATCGCTTTGCAGCGAGTCGAGTTTCATCAGAAGTCTACTTTGCGTAATCTTATTGAACTTTACAAATATGATTTTAGTGAGTTTGACCCGGAAGATGTCAATGAGAGTGGATTGTATGAATATAAGTATTTAGATCATTACTGGACAGAGGATGGCAGGCACCCGTTTTTTATTCGTGTAGACGGAGCGCTCGCTGGATTTGCCCTGGTTAGAAAGCTTGAAGATATGGACGAGCTGCCGGTATTTTGGATGGCTGAATTTTTTGTGATGAAAAAATATCGGCATCAAGGGGTTGGCGAGAAAGCGGCGGCCGAAATATTCAACCAATTCCAAGGCGTTTGGAGGGTCGCCCAAATTGAAGCCAATGCGCCGGCCCAGCATTTTTGGAGAAAGATCATCGGAAGATATACGAATAATGATTATCGGGAAATCAGGGAAGAGGATTGGGATGGACCGATTCAAACCTTTATCTCGGTATCAGGATAAGGAGTAGTCCATGAACAATTACGTCGAACGCATGAATCGGGTTCAAGAATACATTGACGAGCACTTGTCGGAGAAGCTCAATCTGGACAAGTTGGCTGAAATGTCTCATTTCTCCAAGTATCACTTCTCAAGAATTTTCGCATCCATCACTGGTACCACTCCTATGGCCTACATCATGAAGCGGCGGCTAGATCAGTCTGTCATTTATTTACGGGATACGGATAAAACCGTGTTGGAGATCGCATTGCTTTGTGGATTCGAGACTGCATCCAGCTTTAATTCCGCCTTTAAACGGTATTTCGAAAAAACACCAAGTGAGCTGCGAAAAAACACTAGACATAATAGCAATATTTCACAATTTCATAGCAACAAACCAGCAGCCTTGGGCCGTCCTTCTCAGTATGATGAAGTTAGCAACCATAACTTTTTGAGGAGGATTTGGCAAATGAACATGGTCATAAAAGAATTGCCGGACATGGAAGTTGCTTATGTAAGGCATGTTGGAAGCTATTTAGAGACGTTCAAGGCTTGGGGAAAGCTTGGGGAATGGTCAGGAAAACATCGTTTGTATCCTCCAGAGCAAACCTTTATCGGAATATCTTTGGATGATCCTAGCAGTACGGAAGAGTATGCTTGCCGCTATGATGCCTGCGTAACGATTCCGGAGTCCTTTAACAAGGATGAACATGACCCGGAGGTGCAGTACAAAATTTTACCCGGTGGGCTTTACGCGATGTACTCTTTTTACGATACGATCGACAAGTTCGGAATCGCTTATCAAAGCATTTTTGGCGGATGGCTGCCGAATAGCGATTATGATCCTGACGATAAGCACTGCTTAGAGTTTTGCATGAATAATCCGGCCGATGATCCGGAAGGAAAGGCCAAGATTGATTTATATATCCCGATCAAGAAGCGGGCATAGTTTGCTTAGAGGAGTCTTCGGTAAAACGATTGGCTCCTTTTTTTTATCCATTGCCGGAAGCCGGGTGGGAGTGGCCTTTCCCTGCATTTACCGAAGTGACCCTTGATCTGCGTTAGTATAATAGAGCATGAAAGAGATAAAGTGAAATGAAAACAATTTTTATGAAAAATAAGGTATAATGTGAGAAAGCAAGGTTAACCACATATCTCGACCTCATATGACCCAGCCCAAGATTATCGTAATCTAAGGTTGGGTTGCTTTGTATGAATGGGAGCTACATTTGTTTGAAGAAGGTGCAAAGGATGAATTCTAGTATCAGTCTAAGTTCATATAAAGAGCAATTTACCCAGGACTTAAGTCGTTTTGAGCTTCCAGTCGACCAATTGGGATATACCGGACTTCCGTCAGAGGTATTGGACCTGTCGATATCAGACCCTAACAGATATCCGATCGTGATCGTTAAGGATGAACATGTTCCGGTTGGTTTTTTTGTTCTTCATATGAATTCGGATATTGCTAAGCTGGTTAACAACCCGAAGGCGATACTGCTTCGGGCCTTATCTGTAAGTTATCCGTATCAAGGGAAGGGCTACGCTAAAGAGGCGATGAGCCTCGTTCCCAGGTTTGTTTTGGAGCATTTTCCCGATGTCGATGAAATTGTTCTAGCCGTAAATTCCAAAAATATCGCTGCACAACAGCTCTATATCAAGACGGGATTTGAGGACAAAGGATTTAGAAAAATAGGGATAAAAGGGCCTCAATACATTTATCATTTCAAGGTGAAGTGAGCTGTTGGAGTACTAAATATGAACTTCATAACTGAAGCAGATTTGATACCTAAAAAAAAGGAATGTGTCCCAATCATGAGAAGAATTGATGTAGTGTATTCGTTAATTACCGATAAATCCATGTCCAAAGTGTTGATGGTCAAAAATGAGAATGACTCATGGACGCTTCCCGGGGGAGCGGTTGAACCGGGTGAAACCCTGCAGCAAGCCGCCATTCGCGAGGCGAAGGAAGAGACGGGTCTTGATGTTGAAGTGTTCGGGGTTGTTGCAGTGAACGAATTTTTTCATTCGGAAAAGCAGGAGCATGTTATTTTGATCACGTTTAGAGCAGAGATGGTTAGCGGGGAAATAGAAATCAGCAGGCCGGAGGAAATTCAGGAAATCCGCTGGATTGACTTGGAAGAAGCTGATATGTTGATGCCTTTCTATTTAGAGGGGATAAAAACCATTGTCGACCGAAATGTGGAAGTAACCTATTATGATGAAGGAGTCCTGTAAGTCTTACATGAATATCACTAGTGGGAGTGCGAAGAATAATGAGCGAAGAAACGATAACGGTCAATCATTTACGGAAACTGGGCAACTCCAATTTAAGTCTGTCCCCGCTTGGACTAGGCTGTTGGCAGTTTAGCAACGGAAAAGGGACGGTCGGAAAATTTTGGCCAGCACTGGGGCTGGAGGATGTGCTGAAAATTGTCCAAACCAGCTTGGACGGAGGTATCAACTGGTTTGATACCGCAGAGGTGTATGGCGGCGGTCAATCCGAGAAAATGCTGGCAGACGCCTTGAAGCAAATTGGCACTTCGGAGGCGGAGCATGCATATATCGCTACGAAATGGTGGCCGATTCTACGCTCCGCAGGGAATATTCCGAAAACAATTGATGAACGGATCTCGATGCTGGACCATCGAACCATTCACCTCTACCAGGTGCATCAGCCGTACTCGTTCTCCTCGGTTGCTAGACAGATGAAAGAAATGGCTAAGCTAGTCAAGCAAGGGAAAGTCCAAAACATCGGGGTCAGCAATTTCTCGGCCAAGCAAATGCGCGAAGCGGATACCGTTCTCAAAGAGCATGGACTCCGTCTTGTCTCGAATCAAGTCAAATACAGCCTGCTTGATCGTAGAATTGAAGAGAACGGGATCCTGGATACGGCAAAAGAGCTTGGGGTTGCCATCATCGCTTATTCGCCGCTGGAGCAAGGCATTTTAAGCGGAAAATTCCACAGCAACCCTTCGTTAGTCAAGTCGATCAAGGGACCACGCAAGTGGATGCCGACTTTCCGGGATTCGGGCCTCCGCAAATCGAAGCCGCTCATTGATGAACTGGAGCAGCTAGCCCGGAAATATGACGTGTCCCCGACACAAATCGCTTTGAATTGGCTAATTCATGCTCATGGCGAAACCGTATTTGCGATTCCGGGAGCTTCAAAGGTCCATCACGCCGAGCAAAATGTGAAGGCGATGACGTTTTCGCTGACTCCTGCTGAAGTGGAGTGGATCGGCAAGATATCCCATCAAGTTATTCATTCCACTAAATAAAACTGCTCATTTTAGCTACCGTATCCGAAACAGGATACGGTATTTTTTTGCCTTATTATAAATTGACATATATCACGCTGTGATATAAGATTACTATATCACGACGTGATATAGTTTGATGTGATGTATGGAGGCGATGGGATAGTGAATTTTGAGAAGGTGAAGAAACGCTTTATTCCCATGAGCGAAACGATGCTTTACATATTGTTGTCCTTGCGCCAGGAACGGCATGGTTACGGCATTATGCAATACGTCAAAGAGATCACTCATGAACGGATAACATTGGGCGCAGGAACTATTTACCAAACATTAGGCAAGCTTGAAAAAGATGGCTTGATATCTCCGACAAGGGAAGAGGACCGGAAGAAATTCTACGTGATGACGGAGCTGGGAGAACAAGTTTTAGTGGAAGAAGCGAGACGTATTAAAGAGATTTATGAAAATGTGGAGGGGTTGCTATGAGCCAAAAGAAAACCGTATTATTGTCCGCCTTTCGGCATGTGATCCCGGCCGATTATGAGCAATGGTTTGAGAATTTGGCGGCTCAAGGCTGGCATCCACAACATATCGGCCAGTGGAGTTCGATCGTCATGAGATTTACGAAAGGGAACCCGGAGCGCTACAGCTATGTCGTTGATCTTCAAGCCGTGCCGAGAAAGGACTACAAGCCAACCTATGAAGAGTTTGGGTGGGAATTCGTGGGCCAAATGGCCAGCGCCTATGTTTGGCGTAAGAAGTATGCCGATAAGCGCCCGGAGTCTTTCACCGATCAGGAGCAGCTAAATGAGAGAAATAAGCGATTCATTTGGGCTATTTCTTTTTCCTTTATCATTTTTCTGCTCATAGCCCTCGTTCTTGCCGTACTGCTGCTGGTGAACCTTGAGTTTATGAACTTATCGGATGATGTGCAATTTGCTGCTGGGCTGTTGTTGTCCGGTGGGGCTGCAATTTATCTGGGACTTACGATGCGAAAAATTAAGAAAAGTATGAAAGAATAAGGCAGACATAATTCCACCTGATTTGGCCAATACTTCCTGCATAAAGCATGTCAGGAGGCAGGTAACTGTGGCAAAAACCAAAGAGAAGCAAGAAGGGTTGTCAACGTTTCATCTAACGATGCTTGCACTGGGGACGGTTGTGGGGGGCTCATTTTTTTTAGGATCAGGAGTTGGTATCAAAGCGGCGGGGCCAAGTATTCTTATTTCCTATATTCTTGGCGGCTTGTTGATCTATATTATTCTGTACGCGTTATCGGAAATGACGGTGGCCGATCCGGTGGCCGGCTCCTTCCGTACGTATGCGGAGCGCAGCTTTGGCCCCGCCGTAGGCTTTATTACCGGCTGGGTGTACTGGACTGGTCTTGTGTTTGCCATGTCCAGCGAGTCGATCGCCGCAACTACGTTTCTTAGGCAATGGTTTCCTAATCTATCGCCCGCGTTGATGGGAGCGTCAATTATCATCGGGATCACCCTGCTCAATTTGCTTGGGGCCAAATATTTGAGCAAGCTGGAGAGCAGCCTGGCTGCCGTCAAACTGCTTGCTATCGCCGGATTTATCGCTATCGGCCTCGCGATTATCGCCGGGCTAATGCCGGGTACTCCGGCCATTGGTGCCGGTGAACTGCGCGGGCAGCCCTGGTTCCCCGGCGGAATTGCCGGGATTGCAGGCAGTATGCTGATCGTCATTTTTACTTACGCCGGTTTTGAGGTAATCGGGCTTGCTGCATCGGAAGTGCGAAATCCAAAGAAAACTGTTCCCCGAGCAATCAACTTGACATTAATCAGCTTGGTGGGACTTTACGTAGCGGCCATTGCTGTAATCCTTCTTTTGTTTCCTACTCAGGGGATCATCGAGGACCAGAGCCCTTTTGTGCTCGCTTTAAATCGCTGGGGAATGAACTGGGCGGGCCTGCTGATCAACATCGTTATGGTTACAGCTATTTTATCCACGATGCTGGCTTCTACCTTTGGGCTAGGGCGGATGATCCGATCCCTGGCGGCGGAGGGCCACGCTCCTGGCTGGCTGAAGGAAAAGACGGAGGTCCCTTACCGCGGGATTTTGTTTTCGGGCCTTGCCATGCTCGGCGGATTGGGTCTTGGCTTCCTGCTTCCACGCCATGTCTATTTGTTCTTAATCAGCCTGGGAGGATTTTCTCTCCTGTTTGCCTATTTTGTAATATTGGGCTCTCATTACAAATGGCGTAAGCGGACTCCTTGTTCGCCGGAGGCGGCATGTCAACTCCCCGGGTTCCCATATACATCCTGGCTGGGATTAATAGGGATGATCGGAATCTTTGCCAGCATGCCTTTTATTCCAGGGCAAGGAGCTGGGCTTATCGCAGGGCTGATTCTGGTTACTGCGCTGACCGGAATTTATTATCTAAAAACTATGCTCGCTCGCCATCCTTCTCGGGCGGCGCGATTTCGTGTCGCACCACCTGCGAGACGTATCAGGCCAATTCATGTGCCTTACGCACAAATGGAAGCATCCGAGGAATATGCGGAGAAGACCAGGCATGAGCCCATGGATAAGCCAAAGTCTTAGAAGTTGTCTCCTACACATAAACGAAAACCTCAAAAATCCCTACTATTTTTTGGGACTTTTTGAGGTTTTTCCTTCTGTTCTCGTTTGGTAAGTAGTAGAATGAGTAAAAAATAGCAAAGGAGTCGTAAATCATGCAACCATTACAGCTTGCCGATTTTACAGATTACCGCTTTCTTTCTAATGTTGAGTTATCCCCCAATGGCAGTGTCGCTGCATTTTGCTTAGGAACATGCAAACCGGAGAAGGACGGTTACTTATCCGACCTTTGGCTTTACCGTCTAGATTCTGGCGAAACGCGGCAGCTTACCGGTATGGGGGACGCAAGTTCTTATATTTGGCTTGACGATGCTACTTTACTATTTTCGGCAAACCGTGAGCACAAGAAGGAGAAGCCGCTCGAGCCGGAAACAGATTTTTATAAGCTCCGTATCGATGGTGGTGAGGCGGTTAAGGCGTTTACCGTTCCGCTAAGAGTGTCGGAAATTCAACCACTTGGTGGAACACGCTGGCTCGTAAGTGCGATGCACGACAATATGGCATCATCGCTTCAAGGCCTGGAAGGGAAAGAACGGGAAGCAGCGCTCAAAGCGTATGAAGAGGAACAGGATTATATGGTGGTGGACGAAATTCCCTTTTGGAGTAACGGCGAAGGCGTCACCAACAAGAAGCGGAATCGGCTTTACCTGTTCGATACAGCAGACGGAAGTGTAACACCGATCACTGGTGAACTGTACAGCGTGCAATTTGCCAAAATCAACGAAGCGAAAGATCGGCTGCTTTATGTAGGGACGGAATTTACCTCCAAGATGGAGATTACCGATTCGCTTTGTGTCTATGATTTAACGAGCAAGCAGGCAAAGGAACTGATCCCGGGCGGGAAATACCAATTTGCTTTTGCTGATTTTGCCGGCGATCAAATCGTATTTGCTGCCTCAGAATGCAGAAAGTACAGTATTAATGAAAACCCTACATATTCTCTTGTGGACATGAGTGGAAAAATTACCCGGTTTGCTGACCCGGACCTTTCGTTTGGTTCCTCGGTTGGATCCGACTGCCGGTTGGGCGGGGGCAAGTCCTACAAGGTGGCGACGGATGGCGTTTACTTTATCGTAACTGATCGTTACTGCTCCCGGCTCTGCAAGCTTTCCTTTACCGGTGAAATCGAATATGCGAGTACGGCGGAAGGCTCAGTGGATTGCTTTGATCTGCGCGGAGAAACCTGCATATTCGTCGGAATGAGAACGCAAGGACTTCAGGAGCTGTACCGGCTTGATTTACATACTTTGACGGAAACGAAAATCACTTCATTCAACGACGATGTCCTGAAGGATAAGTATGTTGCCGTTCCTCAGCCGCATCATTTTATGAATCAAGATGGCGTAGAGATTGACGGCTGGGTTCTGCTGCCCAAGGATTATGATGCCAACAAAACTTATCCGGCCATTTTGGAAATCCACGGGGGGCCAAAGACGGTTTATGGCACCGTGTTCTACCATGAATTGCAGCTTTGGGCGAATGAAGGCTATTTCGTGATGTTCTGCAACCCTCGAGGCGGCGACGGGCGCGGCGATGATTTTGCCGATAATCGGGGGCAATATGGGGGCATTGACTATGCCGACCTGATGGAATTTACCGATAAGGTGCTAGCGGCTTATCCGGCCATCGATCGGAACCGGGTTGGTGTAACTGGAGGAAGCTACGGCGGTTTCATGACCAACTGGATCATCGGGCATACCGACCGTTTTGCAGCAGCGGTATCTCAGCGCTCCATCTCCAACTGGATCTCCATGTGTTGCACGACCGACATTGGATATTACTTTGCCACGGATCAGACCGCCTCGACTCCATGGGAAAATATCGATAAAATGTGGGACCAATCGCCGCTTAAATATGCCGATCGCTGTAAGACGCCGACGCTGTTCCTTCACTCTGACGAGGATTACCGCTGCTGGCAGGTGGAGGCTCTGCAGATGTTTACCGCGTTGAAGATGCACGGGGTGGACTCGAAGCTGTGTATATTTAAAGGGGAAAATCATGAGTTGTCCCGGTCGGGCAAACCGAAGCACCGGATTCGCCGTCTGAAGGAAATGAGCGCATGGTTCCAGTATTACTTGCAAAAGTAAGGAAAACACTGGCTTCGCCTTGATATCCATGCCGATTCTTGCCACAATAATGCCGCTGCAGCAGGCCGTACCGATTGTTGTTATTTTAAGCTTGTGTACGAATGTGGCTGTGTTGCTGAGCTGTTTCAGATTCGTTGATTTAAAGAAAATTTGGCTGCTGATTTTGGCCAGTTTGCTCGCCGCGCCGGTGGGAACTCATTTGCTTATTTTTCTTGATGGAAATGTGCTCAAAGTGATTACGGGAGGCTTTATAATCATAGTCGGAGGAATATTGCTGTCCGGAAAGTCCTTTCCGATTCGCCATGAAAAGCTTGCATTTGTACCAGTCGGGGCGCTGAGCGGACTGCTTAACGGCAGCATCTCTATGAGCGGGCCTCCCGTTGCTTTGTTTCTATCGAATCAAGGGGTAGACAAAGAAACGTTCAGAGCCAACATTACCGCTTATGGGATAAGTTTGAACTCGGTAACGATCATTTCATATTTTTACAGCGGTTTGTTAAGTAAGGAGCTCCTCACCTATACCTCGTGGTTCGTTCCGAGTATGTTTGTCGGTGTATGGTTAGGAATCCGGGCGCTTCGAAAGCTCGACGAGAAATGGTTCAAGAAGTTGGCCTTGTGGATCATTATTTTGTCAGGAATTTGGACGATTTTGGGCGTGGTTATGCAATAAAAGGTAAGACTTAAATTTTTAATCTTAGGGGGAGTACTCCATGAGATTTAAAGTTATTTTGAATTGGATAATGTGTTTGTCACTGTTCTTCTGTCTTTCGGCTGAGCCGACATATGCGGCATCTGGGAAGACTGTCAAGGTCAAAGTGACCTTTGTAAGCGCGGAGTTGCAGGAAAACAACCATGTTGGCAACGAGTGGTATACCGGGCTAAAAGTGAACGGGAGCGAAATTGGCGAGGGTACCGGCAAAACCTTTACTTTAAAACCTAATGTGAGCTTAAAGGTGGAGGCAATCGCTGAAGAGCAAGATAAGATCCCTGATACCGGTAGCGACACGATGACGATCAAGGCTTCGTCCATCAAAAAAACGGCTGACAAATCACTATCCGTGACCGTAACCGAGAATCGGGGTAGATACTCTGGGAATACGGCAACCTGGAAATTTGTCGTTAAAGTACAAAAGCAATAGATAAGTGAACCGGAAAACGAAAGGAGATTATGCGATGCTGGACATTTTTAAACAGATTCCGCTATACCGATTTTTGCAGTATTGTCAGGAAGAATCAAGGCTGCCGAGAACGATCTTGGATTGCGGCGCCGGGGGGAGCCAGCCTCCATTAAGTCTGTTTCGAACTTACGGGTATGAAACGAACGGCGTAGAGTTTGATCCAAAACAATTGGAGCTCGCTAATGAGTATGCCCGGCATAAAGCACAACTGCTGCATATTCAGCAAGGAGACATGCGGCATTTGGATTTTGCCAGTGAGTCTATGGGGTTCGTCTATTCCTACAATTCCGTGTTTCATATGCGTAAAGCGGATGTCCAGCAATCTGTGAGTGAGATGAAGCGCATCTTGATGCCAGGTGGACTAATGTTCGTCAACTTTCTGACCGTAAACGATAGCCGCTGCGGCCAGGGCCGGGATCTCGGAAAACATGAGCACGAGCAATTCGACGATTCTGTTCCGGTGATTCATTCGTACTACGAGCCAGGAGAGCCGGATCTGCTCTTTTCCGATATGGAGATTTTGTACAAGGAAGACCGGGTGTTAGAAAGAATTTATGAAGGTGAAAAAATTAGACAAGGGTTTGTCGATTACATTGTAAAAAAGGCTGATGCGTAACCGAGTAACCAATGAAAAAACCTTAAATTTTAAGCTTTGCATACTCAGGGGTCTTACACTTCTGATATCGCGGATGTATAATTATGGCATGAGCATAGCTTTTTTGGAAAAGCTCCAGAAATGAAAGGATGTTGCACATGCTGGCATCGTTGAGATTGCGACCTACAGATCTGAATGACATCGAAGGCATTCGAGAAGTAGCGATAGAGACCTGGAACAGCACTTATGAATTAATTTATCCGGAGCATTTTATAGCTAATTTTCTAAATCATGCCTATTCCAAGAGCAGTCTTGAACAAAGCATCTCCCATGATCAGACCCGGTCTTCCCGAAAATTTCTCGTTGCCGAAGTCGATGGAGAAATTATTGGATTCGGTCAATTGTCTGACCCCGTAGACGGCCGAAGCGAGCTTACGAGATTGTATGTCCTCAAAGAGTATCAAAGAACGGGAATTGGCAAAGCACTGTTAAATGAGCTTATTCGTTTAGATTCCTCAATAAAGGAAATATTTGCGCTAGTGGAACGGGATAATGGGATTGGTACACTGTTTTATCAGTCCAACGGATTTGTGTTCGTAGAGGAGAACGAAGAAGTGATATTTGATCATCATACCATTCTAGCGAAGTATGTGAAGCAGATTAGTTAAGTTTGAATGGAGTCAATCCGTCAGCGGGACGTCAAGTGAGTAAATTTAGCAGATAAACGCATCGGCTTTGGGATGAAGCCGGTGCGTTTTTTGGAGGAGAAGATATGCGATTCTTAAAGGGGAAATCTAGGAGGTAATGCTTTATTGCGCTCAATTTAGTGATAGTAGCTCTGTTAACGCTGATCATACATACGGCGGAAACGCTATCGTACTCCGTTCGTTTTGCCGGGGTGAAGCTGAACAAAATTGCTGTTGCGTTGTCACTAACTGGGATCATCGTGCTAGTCTCTAGAACGGCCAACCTCATTCAGGCGCCGCTCACGGCAAAATTCATCGATTACGCCAGAATCCATCCTGAGTTTGATGTGATGCAGGTGTTAAGGCTGATCTTGCTCTCGGGCTCCGCAGGAACGGTCATAGCGATCGCGTTATTTCCCACCTTCGTTAATCTTTTTGGCAGGGTTATCTCTAAGCTTGAGGTGGTTGGGTCCTTGCCGAAGCTGATGACTAGTGTCACGTTCAGTCAACTTCGAAATACGAAGCATTATTTGCAGCGACCTTCTTTTCATCTTCGGCAATTCCGATATTTAGGAGTACCGAAACGGTTTATAATATTGAATATTTTAGTAACAGCATTTTATTCCGTTGGCGTTCTAGCCTCGCTTTATGCCGCTCATTTATCGCCGGAACTTAGCACAACAGCTTCCCAGGCATCCGGAATCATTAACGGGATGGCAACCATACTGCTCACCGTCTTCATCGACCCGCAGCTTGGTGTAATTACCGAGCGGGCGCTGCATCATGAGGAATCCAAGCAGCAGCTTGGAAAAATCTATATGTTGTTGATGGTTTCGCGTTTTTTTGGAACACTGTTGGCCCAAACTATGATTGCACCCGCCGCCTTTTTAATCGGCTTCGTGGTACAATGGATTTAATTCAGCTTGCTCATTTCGAAAAGGAGCCACGGACAACGATGACTAAACGCAAAACCTTAATCCTGCTCATCCTGTCGCAAATCGTCTATCTTCTGTTCTCTGTAGTCTGGCTGGTGGTGCTCGGAATATCGGCTTACCTTTTCGGTCCGCAGGGGTCGCAGGAGGATACGGGGATGAGGATCTTGTTCTACTACCTTGAGGCTTATCCTGGTGGCTTGCTGTTAGGTGTCATGCTAAGCTGGTACTTCTTCGCCAAGGGAAAGTGGAAACCATCGATGCTGTGGAATTTGGTTCCATTGCTTTGGGTCATTCCCTACCTGGGGATTATGATTTACGCCAATTTATCGAAATGAGGAAGCCTGCTATCGATCACGGGAGGAAAGAGGGATTTGTCATGGCTTATGTTTATGGGGAACGAATCACGCTAAGAGAGTATCGGATGGAGGATTTGCCGTATATTCGGCAGTGGGTCAACGATGAAGAAATTATTTATGGCCTAAGCAATATTTTTGCATTTCCGCAAACGCTGCATGACAGCGAGGCTTTTCTCAAGATGATGGTGGAAGGCAGGACGGAGACGAAGGGCTTCGTTATCGCGGAAAAAGATTCTTTGGAATATATCGGTCAAATCGATTTACATAAAATCAACTGGCTCAGCAGATCGGCGGTGCTCGGCATCGTTATCGGCCGCAAAGAGCTGCTTGGACAAGGCTACGGGCGGGAAGCGATTGAGCTATTGAAACGGTTCGTGTTTGAAACGCTCAACCTAAACCGGCTAGAGCTGGAGGTCTACGACTATAACGAGCGGGCATACCGCTGCTACGTCAAATGCGGCTTCAAGGAGGAAGGCCGGATGCGTCAGAGTCTGTTCAAGCACGGGAAGTATCGCGATGTTATCATCATGAGCGTACTGGCGGAAGAATATCGGAGCTAGAGAATACGGTGGGATTGGAAAAAATGGTGGTGAGCAGCGGGAGTAACTGTAACTGCATTTTGTGCATCTATTTTGCGCGCTTGAGGCTGATTGGGGTGAGTAGTTGTAAAAAGTGCAGCTAAATCGGCGTAATTTTGGTTTCTCACAAAAATTTACCGCTTTAGATGCAGGCTTTACAGCTAAATTTCTATAAACGGTTTGTACGCATAAATTAGCTGCACTTTTTACATTTACAGCGTGGAATATAAAGAAGAGCAGCCTGGGAAATTGCTTTCCGGGCTGCTTTTTTGCGTACCTTGCGTCGGTTATTGTCCTTCTAGCAGCTTTCTAAGTTTGGCTTCCGTCGTTGTATTTTCGGCAGGGGTGTATATACTGCACCGCAAATCGGCCTCACCCTGCACCTGCAGAGAGGTCAGGTTGAACAGCATTTTGCCGCCTTTGGCATGGCGAAATTCAAGCGTCACCTCTGGTGCGGCGCTAACCTCGCTTTGGTTCCATAATTCCTGAAAGTCGGGGGAAGTACGCGACATTTTCTCCAGAAACTGCGAGTACCAAGGGTCGGCGACATATTGGCCGTAGTAGGCGCGAAATATTGCGAGAAACCCTTTGACGAAATGCGGCCAGTTTACCGCTAAGGCTCGCAGCTCTTTTTTGGTGAAGATTAAGGAGATCATATTTCGTTCTTCCTCCGGTATTCGTTCGAAATCAAGGAATACATGGGAAGCTGCAGGGTTCCAGCCAACGATCTGGCAATGTCGATCCGAAATCATGGTCGGGCAATATTTCAGCTCCTGCAAAATTTTGTGAAGCGAAGGTGAAATGGTTGTCTCTTTCGCTTGCACGAGCTCCGAATGATGAAGTCCGCTATCCATCGCCAGATCAAACAAATATTTACGCTCATCTGCATTAAGTCTCAAGGCCCCTGCAATTGAATCAAGGACAGAAGCGGAAACCTTGATGTCACGACCTTGTTCCAGCCAGGTATACCAGGTAGTGCTGACTCCGGCCAATTGGGCTACTTCCTCGCGGCGCAAACCGGGTGTTCGGCGACGCGACCCCGAAGGGAGTCCGACAGCCTGGGGATGAAGCTTGGAGCGCTGACTTTTTAGAAATTCCGATAATGCTTCGAGTCTTGGTTCGCTGGCCAAGATGTTCACCTCTCCATCTGATCGCTTAATGTATTACCTATTATACTAGGATAAACAAAAACTTGTAATAGGATAAATAAAGCATACAATGGTGAAGTATAGGGACCAGTGAATTGATCGATAGTCTTGAGGAGGAAACGTAATGGAAAGAGTCGTAATCACCGGGATGGGGATTGTTTCCCCACTGGGGAATGATGTAAAGACGTTTTGGAGTAACCTTAAAGCGGGGAGATCAGGGATTGCGCCGATTGATACTTTTGACGTAACAAATTTTGGTACTAAAATTGCTGGACAGGTACGGGATTTTGACGGGGAGGCGCTATTTGGACGTAAAGAGGCACGAAAAATGGACCGGTTTTGCCAATATGCGCTGTACGCGGCAGAGCAAGCCCTTCAGGACGCTGACCTGCAAACCGATCGGATTGATTCCGAGCGGTTCGGTGTATACGTCGGCTCCGGTATCGGCGGGATTACAACGTTTGTGGACAATGTGAAGGTCCTGGAAAACCGTGGTCCTGGCCGGGTAAGCCCGAGCCTCGTACCGATGATGATATCCAACATGGCCGCAGCACAAATCAGCATTCGCTACCAAGCATTAGGTCCTACGATGTCTCCGGTGACGGCTTGCTCGATCGGCAATACGGCAATTGGTGAGGCATTCCGGCTCATCCGGAGCGGGGAAGCAGATGTGATGATCGCCGGCGGTACAGAGGCAGCGGTCCACCCCCTGGCCTTGGCCAGCTTCGGGAACGCCACAGCGCTGTCGCAGCGCAATGATGCGCCGGAGCAGGCGAGCCGTCCGTTCGATGCGAACCGGGACGGTTTTGTGATGGGCGATGGTGCGGGAATCATCGTTTTGGAATCGCTACAGCATGCGATTTCACGTGGGGCACGCATCCAAGGCGAGGTGATCGGCTACGGAGCCAGCTCGGATGCCTATCACGTAGTGGCTTCGCATCCGGAGGGAGTGGGAGCCCACCAGGCGATGCGGAAGGCACTGCAATCGGCGGGTATCTCGCCTGAGGATGTTGACGTAATCAGCGCACATGCTACCAGCACGGTAGTCGGAGACCTCGGGGAAACAAAGGCGATCAAGAAGACATTTGGCGATAAGGCCGGCAGCATTCCGATAACTGCCAACAAGTCGATGACCGGCCACATGTTTGGGGCTGCAGGCGGCGCGGAAGCAATCGCACTGATGCAGACGCTGAACGAAGGCATTATTCCGCCGACGATTAATCTGGAGCATCCGGATCCCGAATGCGACCTCGATTATGTTCCGAATACAGCACGAGCCGTTCCACTCGATATCGGGCTGTCCAACTCCTTTGGATTTGGCGGACACAATTCGGCCATCGTACTGAGAAAATATCACGAATAAAGCTACAAGCCGCTCAGCACAAAGCAGGGCGGTTTTCTTTTTTTTGCAGCAACCTTCTAGTTATTGGCTTCGTTTGAAGATACAAGAGATCACTCCAATAATGGGCTGCTTCCAGGATGAACCATAAAGAGGTTGGAGGGACTCGAGAGATATCAAAGACAAGGGGGCCAATCAATGCGAAGATGGGGAATGAAGGTTGTGATGTCGGGGGCGCTCATCGCCTTGCTACTAAGCGGATGTGGAAGTACTGCGGAGGATATGAATGCCGAATCGCAGGCGGTAAGCAGCAACATGGCCAGTACCAGTACCGCAGAGGCAGTCGACCAAGCACAGGTTGCGGAAGGGGAAGGCGCTACCCCTAGCGAGTCACCCCTAGAAAAGAAATCGACGGTGGACCCGAAAACGGTTGGAGTCGGCAAAACTGTTGGCTCCGGACAGCAATCCTCAGGAATTCAGCCTGAAGCTACGGAAGCCGGACTTAACAAAAAGCTGATTTACCAGGCGAATGTAGTGATGGAAGTAAAGGACTATGCCAAAGCACAGTCAGAAATCCGCAATCTGGTAGCGTTAACTGGGGGATATATCATTCAGTTTTCGGAGAACCAGTCACAGGAAGAGCGAGGCGGTAGTTTTGTGCTTAAAGTGCCTTCTAACGGATTTTCTTCCTTTCTCGACCGATTGGAGGGACTTAAGCCTGAGTCGATTCAGCGTAGCATTGAAGGACAGGATGTGTCTGAGGAATATGTTGATTTAAACTCACGGCTGAAAGTGAAGCAAGCCATGGAAGCCAAATACCTGAAATTTGTGGAGGAAGCCACCAAAACAAGTCAACTTGTAGAGTTCGTTAGGGAACTGGAGCGGATTCAGACGGAAATTGAGCAGATCAAGGGACGAATGCGATATATCGATAGTAATGTAGCCTATTCCACGATTGAGATTCGTGTGTATCAACCGAAGTCGAGCATTGTATCGAGTGACAAGGAAGATACTCCACTGTTGGGTCGAGCGAAGGATGCTTTGAATGGAACGATTGATGTACTCTCTGCATTGGCGCAGTGGCTGGTCGTCATTGTGGCTGGAGCATTGCCGTTGATAGCTATTGCTGCTATTGTTGGTATTCTCCTGTGGGTAAGACATAAAAAATCAGGGCGGAACAAAAAGGTTGTTGTGCCTGATATGCCGGAGACAACAGATAAAGAGGAGTAAGATTTTTCATTTGGCAAGTGTTGCATATTTTGTGATGTGTGTTACTATTATTGCAACACAAACGCAGAGAATTTTGGCGCTTTGTTCCGAAAGAAGTAGAACTTTATACGATAATGGCAAACCTGTCGAAAGGCAGGGACGCAAAGCTACAGGGCCTTTTCACCAAATGGCAGCCAGCTACCGAAGGGAGTTTTATGGATGATGCGGAAATGGATCCCGCTAGCAATAGCAGTCACTTTTTTATTTTCATGGTGTAGTGGATCAAAGGTTTTGGGCGCCGAAGCCAGCCGTTGGCTGAATACGGACAATTTGGACAAGGGCGCGATTCGCATCAATTATGATGTAAAGCCCAATATCAAGACGAAGCTTCTGATTGTGAAGGGGCAGAATAAGTACAGCTACAATTTAACGCCTGGGAAGTCCGGAGAATCGTTTGTCCTCCAATTGGGAAACGGGGAATATACGGTTAGTCTTTTGGAACAGATTAATGGTAGCAAGTATCGTGAAGTTTATAAAGATACGCTGCAGCTAAACTTAGCCGACGAGAACCAGGTATATCTTAATTCGATTCAAAATGTAGATTGGGATATCAATAGCCTTGCGGTCAAGAAAGCGAAGGAGCTTACGAAAAACGCGACAACCGACTATGATAAAGTAAAAGCGATTTATCAATATATTATCAGCAATATCAAATATGACAACAAGTTGGCATTTAGTGCCGCTTCAAGCTATCTGCCTCAAATTGATCGTACTTTATCGTCAAAGAAAGATATTTGCTATGGATTCTCCTCTCTGTATGCGGCCATGTTAAGAAGTGAAGGGATTCCCGCTAAACTTGTGATGGGCAAGTCAGATTATGTTTCTACGTACCATGCATGGAATGAAGTGTTCGTCGATAATAAATGGGTTATCATTGATACGACGGTCGACGCAGGCTGGAAGGGAACAATCACTAAGTTCACGATGATCAAAGATGCGAGCAAATATCAAGTAGAGAAGTCATACTAAAATTAATATCGGAAAGAGCCTTGAACATCCGTGTTCAAGGCTTCTTTGTTTCGACAATCTATGCTATTCTTCTATCAGAGATGTGAAAAATGAATAAACTTCATAATTAGGGAGTTTGACTCTATGAGAGTAATCCTAGTAGACGATGAGCGGCTGGCATTGGATTATCTTGAAAGGCAATTGATGAAGCTGGCAGACATTGAGATTGTCGGAAAGTACTCAGATCCGATCGTTGGGAGAAAGGAAATTCTCCAGGCTCGGGTCGACGTTCTTTTTTTAGATATTAGTTTACCTGAAATCAACGGGATTGAGCTAGCTGAACAAATTTTGGAAACTAAACCGGATATCAATGTCGTATTTGTTACGGCTTACAATGAATATGCGGTCAAAGCTTTTGAACTGAATGCACTGGATTATATTGTTAAACCAATCCGGATCGAACGATTGACCAAAACTGTGGATCGGGTCCGAGAACGGCTGGAGATCAAACAGGAATATACAACTGCTGCCAATCAATGCATAAAGATGAATTTGTTCCGACAAGTGAGTGTTGAGTTAGGTTCCGGATCAAGCACGATCCTCCAATGGCGTACAACGAAAGCCCAGGAATTGTTTCTCTACTTATTGCAATACCGGGATCAATTAGTCCGGAAAACAACGTTAATCGATCTATTATGGCCGGAATATGAATCGGATAAGGTATATTCACAGTTGTACACCTCCGTCTATCATATTCGAAAAACGCTGAAGCCATATGGCGATCATTTTCAAATTATGAATACGACTGAAGGGTATATTTTGAACATTAACCAGGTCTGTCTGGATATAGAGAATTGGGAGACCAGGCTAAAAGATCTGCCGCCTATATCTAGCGAGACTGTGGACGAATATGTGGAATCGATGAAATTGTATACCGGTGATTATTTGCAGGAGTATGACTACTGGTGGGCGGAAAGTGAGCGCCAGCGTCTCAAGGCACTTTGGCTGAATACATCAATGGAAATCGCGGATTGGTATTTGGAGCAAGAGCTATTGGATAAAGCGGTTATGAGCTATCAGCAGATCTGCTCTCTGCAGCCTCAGGAGGAGACTCCCCATTTCGCATTAATGAAGGTTTGTGCCATGCAGCACAATGACGTTATGGTTCACCGTTTATATCGGGAGCTTTCGGAGGTGCTATTGAAGGAGTTAAGTGTAGAGCCCAATCAGGAAATTTCCGATTGGTATAGGGACTGGTGCGAAAAGGCAGGTTCGAAGGTATAAACTATACATTGACCGGATGTAAGAAGACGCGTGAATTTTCAGGATATGTCCTGTAATTCACGCTTTTTTTTCATCTGGGTGCCTCAAAGAATGATGGAATATTGAAATAAATGAGATGTTCAGAATTTGTATAGATTCTTGTCTTATACTCCATTTGAAACGGAAATCAAAAAAGATCAGTCCGTAATGGGAGGATTCTTGTCTTATGAACATTGTCATCAACTTCAGAGATGGTTCGAAAGGTCTAGAGCTGCCCTCGTTGAGGGAGGTAGAGATGACCAAAAAGGACAAAGGGAACCACTTAAGGGGGTTCTATATGGATTATCGGGAGCATCGGATTGGCATCGTGGCTTCGCCGGAAGGCCCTGTTTTTTTTGGCGATGGACATTTCTATCATCTGAAGAAGAGTACTTTTCAATTTGAGCTGTTGTGCCAAAAAACAAGAAATATTTTCTGCTTTCTCTGGAAGGGAGACGTCGTCCTGAAATTTTCATATACTCCTGTACTATATCAGGATGGGGGGTTCTGGAGGGGGGATGCGGTGCGTGATTTCTGCATGTGGCTGGTGGAAGCCGTGCAAAGAAACAATTTTTACGAATTCTACACGCTGAGGGGACAGAAAACAGCAGCACAGCTCACAATCTAACGCTCCAATGAAGTTATGAAATGATCTCTTGGTTTGATTCATTTTGCGGTTGTTGAGAATTTGTTCAGAACGAAACGTTACGATTAGACTGATGATTATTCCTAGAAAGTGGCAAAGGGGTTGAGAGAACAGATCCTATTGAAAATTAACATAAGCTAGAAAGAAGGGAAGAGCACTTAAGTATGAAGAAAAAAATGATGGTCATCATGATGGCTTGCATGCTTGTTCTCCAAGGGCTATTTGGAGCAGGGATCATGCCGGTCAGCGCGGATTCGGCGGAAGGGCCGGCGTCATCAAGCGAGGGCTCGGCAAGTGTAACCGACGATACGTATGGAGGCGGCAATGCAGACAGCATTTTGACCAAGATTACACTGAAGGACAAGCAGGGTACGGTGATCGACGCCGTATATAATCCAGAGCGGATAGAGCGTTCCCACTTAGGGGATGCGGTCAGCATCGAATATGAATGGGCTTTGGAGAATGGACACGGCTACAAGGCCGGAGACAAATTCGAATTCGATATTCCCAAGGAGTTCAAGCTTTACAACAAAATAGACGGATCACTCATCATGGATGGTGGCGAAAGCATCGGGACTTTTACTGTAGAAACGAACGGTCACGTCATATTTTTGTTTAATGATAAGGTGGATAACTCCAATGTAAAAGGTACATTCAGGGTGCAAACGGAGTTCAGCCAAGAGACCATTAATGGCAGCGTGGAAGTGCCCATATACTTTCCTATTCGCGGCGGTGTGCAGGTAACTAAGGTGTTCTTTGCACCAAAGGGCGGCGACCTATTAACAAAGGATGGAGTTGCTGACAGGGACAAAAAGATCGATTGGTCCATAGATGTGAATACGTCTTTGAACAAAATCGATAACGCCGTGGTAACTGATCAGATCCCGGCAGGACTAACGCTTGATCCGGCTTCGATCAAAGTGTACGAGCTTCAGGCTAACGTTGATGGACCGCCTACTCTTGGAAGCGAGATTGCATCAGATGCAGGAAAATTTACGGTCAGCTCGGAGCCGGACGGCTCTGCTTTCCAAATTAAATTTACCGATCCGTCCATTAGTTCTGCATACCGAATCACTTATTCGACAGCGGTAACGAGTGAGGATGAATCGACCTTTACAAACAAGGCGGAAATCAAGGGTGATAATTCGATTTCCAAACAAGTAGACAAAACGGTGACGGTTCAGCGTGAAAAGCTGCTCACGAAACAGGCTGTCTCCTATAACGAAGAGACTCAAACGGTCCTCTGGAAAGTGGTATACAATGCTGGAGAAAAGTTGATTCCTCTGGCTGACGCAATCATCCACGACCGTTTTGACAACGGACTTGAGCTTGCAGGTCCGGTGAAGGTGCTGGATGCCGCAGGGAAAGATGTGGATAGCAGCTTGTACACGGTTACTCCGGTAACGGATTCAAGCGAAGGCGGCAAGAACGGGTTTGATCTGAAGTTTAAACAAGGGATCGATGCCGCATATACGATTGTATACAGTACAAAAGCGGTGGATCGTGTATATCAGAATACCACAGTGACTAATAGCGTTTATACCACTTTAAACGGTAAGGATAATCGCGGCTCTGCGCAGCAGACCTTAGAGAGTGGCATAGGCGTAAAATCTTTGTCAGGCTTTGATTACAGCAGCAAAGAACTGACCTGGACTATCGTCGTCAATAAGGACAAGCAGCCGATGACTAACCTCAAAATTGAGGATACCTTTTCAGGAGGCGGGCTGAGCTTTATTCCAGGTAGCGTTGTCGTTGTATCCTCCGGCGGCGATCCGGTGATTTCGCATACCGTAGTGGCGGACCAGCCGGATAAAGGGTTTAAGCTAACATTTACAGGTACATTCACGGACACCTATACCATTACTTACAAGACGAAATTTACACCTGCGAATTCCAACTACAAGAATACGGCACAACTGGATTGGACGGAGAGAACAGGTCCAACAACTTATCCTATTGAAGCAACGTTTACACCGAACGATTACACGAAAAACAACGGCGCCAAGGATGGCAGCTACGATGCACGCACCAAGGAAATCACCTGGAATATCGTAGCTAACTACAATGAGCACTCGGTGAAAGGTGCAGTAATTACGGATGAGCTGCAGGAAGGACAAAGCCTGATCCTTGACACCGTCAAGGTTTACAAGGCAACCGTAGAGCCAAACGGAAACCCTGTTAAGGGAGTGGAAGTGAAGCTCGATCCTAGCAAAATCAGCTATACCGGTAATCAACTGCGCGTACAGCTCGGGGATATCAACGAACCTTATTGGATCAGCTTTAAAACAAAGCTGGACAAGACGCTGGTAGTTGACCAAATTCCTAACGTAGCTGTGCTTAGCGGCGCAGGCGGCGAAAAATGGAGCTGGAGCAAAACCGTTAACATCCCGCACGGCGAAGTTTACGTTAGTAAAAGCGGCGTACAAAACGATGACAAAATCAACTGGCAGATCAAAATCAACGAAGGACAGTCCTATGTAGAAAATGCCAAAATCGTAGATACGCCTAGCTCCAACCAAATTTTGAAGCCTGAGACGTTTAAGCTGTATAAAGCTGTTGTTGACCCATCCGGAAACGTGGCACCAGGAGATCTATTAACTGAAGTTAAAGACTATAAGCTGGTCATCAACAACGATGAACAGAACGATCGTCAAACCTTCGAGCTCACTTTTGTAAAACCGATCGGTACGGCTTACATCCTTCAGTATTCCTCCGAAATCGCCGTTTCGGCCGACAAAGAACAGGTTACCAATGCGGTAAGCTTTACGGGGGATGGCGTTACCATAGGTACGAAAGAAACGACAAAATCAATCGAAGTCCGGTACTCCACGGGTTCAGGGACGGGCTCCGGTTTACGCGGTTCTTTGGTAATTACGAAGGTTGATAAAGACAATCACGATCTGAAGCTGGCCGGTGCCAAGTTCAAGCTGCTGAGTGGAAAGGGCGAGGTCATCGGTGAAAAAACAACGGATACGGACGGCAAAATCACCTTTACGAAGCTGCTTTACGATACCTATAGCTTAGTGGAAACGGAGGCTCCAACGGGCTATGCAACGGATTCGAAGGCTTCTTCGATCAAAATTGACAGTCAGGTTCAGCAAACCGGCGGTGTGAAGACGTGGCTCGTGGAAAATGCGAAAAAGCCTGTTTCTCCAACCGATCCGGCGAAAGGAACGCTCGTTGTGATTAAGGTTGATAAGGATGATCCTTCCAAAGTTCTGGCCGGTGCCACATTTGTCCTCCAGGATGCGGATAAGAAGAAAGAGCCGGTCATGGTTACGACCGATGCTTATGGTAAAGCGGTTTTCGTAAACCTTGCGTATGACCGTTACGTTCTGAAAGAAACTGCGGCCCCTGCAGGTTATGTTTTGGATGGAACGGAGCGTCAAATTACGCTGGATGCAGGCATCAAGAAAACAGCGGACACGCTAACCGTGACTGTCGTCAATAGCAAAAAAACGGAAACTCCAGGTAACCCTGGAAATCCAGGCAACCCGGGCACACCAGAAAATCCAAGCAATCCAAGCAATCCAAGTAATCCAACCAGTCCAACCAATCCAACCAATCCAACCAATCCAGGCACCCCAATTAACCCAGGGGGAGGAACAACTCCACCTGGGGGCGGAGATGTCACGGTACCGGATGATTCAATCCCGGCCGACGGAACGAATGGACAGAAGCCAACACCGAAACCGGGAGGGCCAACAGATATCGAGTTGGACGATGATGGAAATCCGCTTGGTGGAAGCGACGGTGACCGACCAGGTAAAGGTAAAATTCCGGGGCTAAGTGTTCTGCCGAAGACCGGGGAAAATAGCCCATGGCCGATTCAAATCGCCGGAGCTACCTTAATTATTATGGGCATTGCATTAAGAAGAAAATATGTCAAACAAAAGTAAATAGAAAGGGCGTCTCGAGGATTTATTCAATCTATCGAGACGCCCTTTTTCTAGGTGATGGTGCACAACTCCTTAAACTTATAAAGTCTTCCATCGTTTGTTAAGAAATTGTTCAGTTGATATAGCTAAAATAGATAGGAAGGAGAATCTAATATAATTCCGGCAAGGTATTGACCAGTGATCAACCGGTCGTAAGATATATTTACTGAAGAAAGGGGGCCAGATTCATGCGAAAGTTGTCTTATTTTCTCGTCCTCGTTGGGTTCTTGATCCTGCTGGTTCCTTCCCTCATGGAGTGGAAAGCGGACCAAGAGCAGAACGAGCTGCTTAAGGAGGCAGAGCAAGCAAGGCACAATCGAATGTCAAAGCTGGACCCAAGCTTATCTGCCAGCTACGAGAGAGTCTCCCAATTACTAGCGGAGGAGACGGCCGAGGCTCAACCTGTCTCAGCTCAGCTGACCACAGCCGGTGGGAACTCGCCCATCGCAACAATTGAAATCCCGGCAATCGATTTAAAGCTTCCTGTGTTAGAAGGAGCGACAAAGGAAAATATGAAGCATGCGGCCACACACATGTCTGAGACACCGCCGCTCGGAAAGTCTGGGAATGCCGCTATTGCCGCACACCGAGCTCATAAGAAAGGCCGTCTTTTTAACCGTTTGAATGAAGTGGTAAGCGGAGATAAGATCATCATTAACACAGAAACCGAGCGATTTACTTACGTAGTATACAAAATATCTGTGGTGGAACCGACGGATCTTTCTGTCCTCGAGGACAAAGGAAAAGAAAAAATACTAACTTTGATCACTTGTGATCCCTTGAAAAATCCGACGCACCGACTTATAGTTCAAGCTAAGCTGGAATGAATCCGTAAATCAAAGGAATGAAATTGGCCTTGCCGAAAACTGCCGCAGATGTGATGTCTAATCGAAAAATACTGCTGTATCTAGCGTTGTTTCTAATCATGCTCATAAGCTTGAGACTCTTATGGTACAGCTTTCGAACTGTTCCCGGCCATCCGTTGGCAGAGCAGGGCGTTCTTGATCTGCGAGAATGGAGGTATACAGGCAGCGAAATCGTTACATTAGACGGTGAATGGGAGTTTCACTCCGGGCGTTTTGTAGCACCGGAGAAGCGGCCAGACTCCGAGATATCAGCGATATCTGCATCAGGCGGCAAATGGATTCAGGTACCTGCGGAATGGAGCTCAGCGATGTCAAAGGAATCCGGTCTAGGTTATGGAACCTATCGGCTGCGGTTACTTGTTAATAATACTGACGAGTTGTATAGTCTGAGAGTTCCAAATATTCAAACAGCATCCCGTTTGTATGTCAATGGGAAGCTGCTTATGGAAATTGGCCACCCGGCAGAAACGATAAGCCTGGACCGCGGGAGAAACGTTCCTTATACCGCTACATTTTATAGCGATAGCAAAGTGATTGATATTACCATACAAGTGTCGAATTATTTCCTCAAAGACAACGGCGGAATTGTGCAGTCTATCAAGTTCGGATCATCTGCAGCCATAGCGAATGAAGTATTTTTCTCCCAAACGATGCAGGTGATTGTTTGCGTTGTTTTGCTCTTGCACGGATTGTATGTAGGCATTTTAGGTCTCCTCGGACACCGAGGGAAAGAATTGGTCTTATACGCAGCTGCAATTTTGATAGCGATCATGTCGACACTCATTGAAGACGACAAACTGCTATTGATATGGTTCCCGATTGATTTTGAATGGTCGGTAAAATTAAGAATTACGACTTACATGGCGATGGCTTTGTTGCTTGCCCTATGTACAAAACAGCTGCCGGGCTTTCAGAAATCGGGTAAGATGAGTAGCGTACTCACTATCTTTGGTTTGTTAAGCATTTTGACAACAATTACTCTTCCATTGGATTATGTTGCACTTATGCGCAAGCTGCTGCTCGTAATGATGATTTGTATCGTTATCTTGCTTCCGCGTATGGTTCTGACCGCCATCAAAAAAGGGGAGAACGGAGCCTTTTACATCTTGCTCTCGGTGGTGGCGCTCTCCGTCAACATTTTGATTGGAGGTGTCGTCAAAACTAAATTTTGGCTGGACATGCCGTATTATCCGTTTGATCTTATTATTGCTTTCCTTGGTTTTGCCTGCTATTGGTTTGTTCGTTTTTCCGATGCTTCGGTCCAGGCTAAGAAGCTGGCGGATAGGCTGCAGCGTGCAGACAAAATGAAAGACGATTTTCTGGTGAGCACTTCTCATGAGCTTCGCAATCCCCTGCATGGCATGCTTAATATGGCCCAGTCTGTGCTGGAGGAGGAAGGTGGAAGGCTAGGGGAAAAGCAACGCAGTAATCTTCAGCTTATGATTCGCCTCGGACAGAGAATGTCGCTATCGCTAAACGACTTGCTAGACGCCGCTTTGTTAAAAGAACAGAACATTCGGTTGAACAAGCTGAGTGTCCATCTTCCGGCGGTGGCTTCCGGGGTCGTGGATCTGCTGTTCTATATATCAGAGGGAAAACAGGTGCAGATTGTGAACCGTATTCCTGATAACTTCCCGGCGGTACTTGTGGACGAGAACCGTCTTGTGCAAATCATGTTTAACCTACTATATAGTTTCATTAAACAAACGAACGAAGGAATGATTGAGATTTACGCCGAGATAAAAAATGAAATGGCTCATATCTATGTGAGTAATTCTGGTTATGGCCTCAATGGGGAAGATATGCGTGTTTTATTGGAGCTAAACGAACAATATAGCGATATCGGAACTTCGGAAAATGATGGTGGCTTCCGGCTAGGACTTAGCATATGTAAGCAGTTGATAGAGCTGCATGGAGGAACATTACTGGTTCAATCTCTACCTCAGCAAGGGGCTGTGTTTACTTTTACGCTCCCTCTGGCGAATGACACGATGGGAGAACAACCCGAAACTATCGTTTCGGAAGTGATCCCAAATGCTGCGGCAGGAATAGATCAGGAGTTCACTCCTGACGAGAAGGCCTGGGTTTTGCCGGAATTAACCGCTGGATTTCATAAGCCACATATATTAGTGGTAGATGATGATCCTGTTAATCTCAAGGTACTTCATAATATGCTAGCATCAGAGCAATATGAGATCACCTCAGTGACAAGCGGCAAAGAAGCTTTAGGTCTCCTTGAGAAAGGGGAGTGGGATTTGGTCGTTGCCGATGTAATGATGCCACAGATGTCAGGGTATGAACTGGCGGGGAGAATCCGTGACCACTATTCAATCTCTGAGCTTCCGATACTACTGCTTACAGCCAGAAGCCGGCCTGAGGATGTTTATGCCGGATTTGCCTCGGGAGCAAATGAATATGTAACGAAGCCGATCGGTGCGCTGGAGCTAAAATCAAGAGTGCATTCATTAATTAACTTGAAGCAGTCGATCAGTGAACGGCTGCGGATGGAGGCGGCGTGGCTTCAAGCCCAAATTAAACCTCACTTTTTATTTAACACTTTAAATTCAATCGCTTCGTTAAGCGATAGCGACCCTTCGAGAATGATCGCGCTTTTAGAGGAATTTGGCAACTATTTACGAGTTAGCTTTGACCCGCAAAATATGGAGCGGGTTGTGCCTCTGGAGCATGAGCTCGAGCTTCTCCGTTCGTATATTTACATTGAGCAGGAGCGGTTCGGAGACCGGCTAGAGGTGCTTTGGGAAATCCCGCTTAATCTGTCTGCCGAACTGCCTCCTCTTACGCTGCAGACGATAGTAGAGAATGCAGTTAGACATGGCGTTTTATCTCGCTCCAGCGGGGGGACCGTTACGATCCGTATTACCGAGAAAGCGGACTGCTTTGACTTATGCGTAGAAGACAACGGCGTTGGGATGAGCAGGGAGAAGCTGAGCCGGCTTCTGGAAAATAATACAGGCCAACAGAAAGGTGTCGGACTCATAAACACGAACCGCAGATTGAAGCAAATGTATGGTCATGGGCTTGATATTCGCAGTGCTCCTGGTCAAGGAACAACGGTAGCATTCAGTATTCCCAAGCTGACTAAAGCAAATGGTGAAAAATATAGTAGTGTTCTGGTTGGTGATTATAGGAAATGAGTATAACAAGTCCATACTCCTACATTTTTACAGGATTTGTATGTATCCTGCTAATTGGCTTTACCATCGTTTTGCGCTTCCTGCTCAAGGAAAGGTCGGCACTAAGGGAGCTCGCATACCAAGATCCGGTCACCGGTTTGTTAAATCGAAATGGGCTCGACAATTTCTGGTCAAATTACAAAAGTAAGGAGAGTCTGGCGGTGCTAAGCTTGGACCTTGATTTTTTCAAAGAAATCAATGATACGTATGGGCATCAGGCAGGGGATGAGCTTCTTCGGGAAGTCAGTCGAAGCTTGAAGCAGGTCACGAACAAAAACCAGTTGTCATTTCGGGTCGGTGGGGACGAATTTCTGTTCATCATGAAAAATTGCGACCCGAATAAAGTGCGTATCATGGCCGGACTTTTGCTGGATAAAATCGCTAGACCCTATTACATAGAGGGCCGAGACGTTTCAGTGACAGCAAGCATCGGGATCAGTATAAGCCAAGGGTACCGGGCTGAACGCAGTCGCATGCTTCAGGAAGCGGACAACGCAATGTATTACGCCAAAAGGCTCGGCAAGAACCGCTATTGGGTTTTTGGAGAAAGCCTGATGCCTGAGCAGGTATCTCCCTCTCAACCATCACGTTAGGCGAAAAAGACACAAAAATCCATGTAGAAGATCACTTAATTAAAGTTACTCCTCCTGGAGAACATAGTAGAATGTAAAATATGCTACTTTTATAAGTCAGATTAGAACATTCCGGGAGGATCGTGAAAATGCCGATCATTTTTGACGAAGCGAAGGGTCTATTTCATCTCCAATCACGCAATACCAGCTACATTATTCGAGTAGTTCGCGGATTTGCTGCCCATGTTTATTATGGAGCAAAGCTCCGCCATACTAACCATTTGGACGAAATTATTAATTTTCAGGAACGCGCCTCCTTTACCCCGAATACGTTTTCGGACGATAAGTCGATTTCTCTGGATACGCTTCCACAGGAATATCCGCAATATGGGACTAGCGATTTTCGAAATCCTGCTTATCAAGTGCGCCTTACAAACGGGACAAGAGCAACCGAGCTGCAGTACAAGTCACACCGTATTTTTTCGGGTAAAGCGAAACTGGAAGGGCTTCCGGCCGTTTATACCGAGCAAGATAGCGAGGCTGACACGCTTGAGCTGGAGTTGTTCGATTCGTTAGCAGGTTTAACAGTTTACTTAACTTACACGGTCTTTAACGATATTGACGCCATTGCAAGATCGGCCAAATTAAGCAATGACAGTAAGGAAACGATCCAGTTGGAGCGGGCCCTTAGCGCTTCTATCGACCTCCCGGACGCTTCCTATGATGCGCTATGGTTATCCGGTGCATGGGCGAGGGAGAGACATGTACAGCGTAGACGACTGGCCCCTGGTGTAACCGGTATCAATAGCCGTAGAGGAGCTAGCTCCCACCAGTTAAATCCGTTTATGGCATTGCTACGTCCTGATGCGAACGAGCGGCAGGGAGAGGTATACGGCTTCAGCTTGATCTATAGCGGGAATTTCTCCGTGGAGGCGGAAGTTGAACAATTCGGAACGACCCGTGTTTCCTTGGGGATTAATCCATTTGATTTCACATGGAGACTGGAACCAGGAGAAAGCTTTCAAACACCGGAGGCGGTGCTGGTCTTTTCGGCGGAAGGCTTAGGCGGTATGTCCCGGACGTTCCATCGGTTGTACCGGACACGGCTATGCAGAGGACAATTCCGTGATCAGGAGCGGCCGATCCTGGTGAATAACTGGGAAGCCACGTATTTCGATTTTAATGCGGATAAAATTGAAGCGATCGCAAAATCGGGCAGTGAGCTCGGGATCGAGCTGTTTGTACTGGATGACGGCTGGTTTGGACGTAGAGATCGTGATGACAGCTCTTTAGGGGATTGGTTTGAGGATCGACGTAAGCTGCCTGAGGGTCTTAGAAGCCTCGCTGAACGAGTAAGAGATACTGGGCTTCAGTTCGGCCTTTGGGTCGAACCGGAGATGGTGTCTCCGGACAGTGATCTGTACCGTGCGCATCCGGACTGGTGCCTTCATGTACCAGGACGGCGGCGTACGGAAGCTCGAGATCAGCTCGTTCTGGATATGTCGCGCAGCGACGTCCGTGAGTATTTGTATGAGCGATTAAGCAACATTTTCTCCAGTGTGCCGATTTCTTATGTGAAGTGGGATATGAACCGGAATATGACAGAGGTCGCTTCGGCGCTCATCCCGGCAGAGCGGCAAGGAGAGACAGCCCACCGTTATATGCTGGGGCTTTATGAGCTGATGGAACGCCTTACAAGCCAGTTCCCGAACATTTTATTTGAAAGCTGCTCTGGCGGTGGCGGACGCTTTGACCCCGGGATGCTGTATTATATGCCGCAAACCTGGACCAGTGATGATACGGATGCTGTGGAACGTTTGAAAATCCAATACGGCACCAGCCTGGTATATCCTGTCTCGACGATGGGAGCCCATGTATCCGCGGTTCCAAACCACCAGGTCGAACGTACAACTTCCCTTGCGTTCCGCGGCGATGTGGCTATGTCCGGCAACTTCGGCTATGAACTCGACTTAACGCGGTTTACAGACGAAGAGAAGACCACGGCTAAAGCGCAGATCGAGATGTATAAGGAAATACGCGGCCTTGTCCAGCAGGGGGAAATGTATCGCCTTCTCAGTCCGTTTGAGGGGAATGAAACATCTTGGATGTTTGTGAGCCAGGATAAAACTCAGGTTCTGTTGTTCTACTTCCGAGTATTGGCTGAACCAAATGCGCCGTTGCGGAATGTGAAATTAGAGGGGCTTGATGCCGATAAGGATTACGTGCTGGAAGAAAGCGGCAAAGTATACGGTGGCGACAGACTGATGTCCGTTGGCTTGCCAGTCTCTCATCTTCGCGGAGACTTCAGCAGTATGTTGATCCGGTTGAAGGCTGTTCAATAATTAAGAAAAAAAGGCGCAAGTTGTTAGGATCCTAGGACCCTGCAACCTGCGCTTTTTGCTTTTTTTAAAGTAGCTAAAACTTGAAAATATGTATCGTTTTCTGCAGTTGAAATACAGCGTTCTTCATTGCTTCCGCTTCGTTAGCCATTTCGCGAATCGAATTAATCTGTTCATTCATAGAGGCAGATACTTGCTCTGTTCCTGCAGCGGACTGCTCTGTAATCGCCGAGATGTTTTGGATAGCGGACGAAATGTTATGGGCGCTTTCCAGCATTGCTTCGCTTTCCTTGGAGAAGGCGGCGATTTCCTCAGAAATGTATTGCACACTTTGAACGATTTCCTGGAAAACCTGTTCTGCCTCACGAATCATTTGGCTCTGCTGACGTACTACCTCTTCATTTATTTTGATGTTTTGCCCGGCGTGCTTCACATCCTGTTCAATGCTGCGGACAAGGCTAAAAACTTCCTTAGTTGAGGATGTCGCTTCTTCTGCCAGCTTCCGAACCTCGTTTGCAACGACAGCAAAGCCAGCACCGTGCTCACCGGCTCTAGCTGCTTCAATGGATGCATTCAGTGAAAGTAGATTGGTTTGCTCGGCGATTTCCGAGATCGAAGCTGTAATTTTCGTAATCCCTTGAGCTGTATTTGCCAATGCTTCGATCGACTCGGCCACCTTTTGTGTAGCTTCAACGTTTTTGCTCATGCCTTGCGCCTGTTTTGCTACGGATTCCCGTCCACGTTCCACGAGCTTTAGGGTTTCCCTAGAACGGTTGGTCATTTCCCTCGTTGATTCCGTATAGCTTCCGACCTTCTGTTCAATTTCTCCGATCGAATCCTTCATGCCGCTAACGTCCTCTGAAATCGCGTTGGCCCCCAAAGCCAGTTCATTCGAGGAGTGAGTCACCTGAGTCATTACCTCAATCATTTCCTGATTTCGCTCAGAGATGCTCCGGCTGGAATCCATAACCTTGCGGGTGATTTCAGACGTTTCCTGCAAAATTTTGCGGAGCTTGTCCACCATCCCATTAAAGGAACGGTTAAGGTCTTCCATACCGCGAGTTTCCATGAGACGGCCCGTGAAATCACCCTTAGCTATTTTGGAGGAAGCACTCGTTAAGTCGGAAAACGAAGCAGTAAGTGCATTCTGAAGATAGCGAGAAAGCGGGTAAGTAAGCGCTCCCAATATCGCGATAAGAATGATCCCGACTAGGATCTTACCAAGGAGCACAAAAGCCAGCAGTGCGGGGATGGCAAACAACGCTGCAACAAGATAGCAAGCAGCCGTTATTTTGGACGATAGGGGAAGTCTGTTGAACCATGACATAAGAATCAAGCCCTCCTTGGATTAGGTTATATCTACCATTAATTATAACATCGGGAAAGAGGCTGGTATAGGACGAATTATTCTGCTAGGTGAGGACTTTCGGCTGAAAATCATGAGAAGGTGGTAGTAGAGTAATGTTTAGGTTGAATTTTGTAAATTGAAAGTAAACAAGTTATTATTATTTACATTTTTGCTTGACAAAACCCCTGAGCGACTGTTAAATTTTATACATGAGATATTTCGTATGCGAAATATTAAATCATATAACTAAAAGCAAGGGTGATTTCAGCTTGGATCAGAAGCAAAGAATGCACGAGATTGTGGAGTCTTTTCGTGAAGTGAAGAAGGCGTTCTATCAGCTGTTATCGCAGCAGGCAGACATTTACGGCATCACTGGAATCCAATTTATGGCGCTTAAAGCTATTCAGAACAATCCTCAAATTGGAGTAACCGAGTTGGCGGATGTCCTGCGTTTGGGGAATAGCACAGTTAGCGGCGTCATTGATCGCTTGGAAAAGGCAAACTTGGTTGTACGGAAACGTTCCGATAGTGACCGCAGAAGCGTGACGCTGGAAATTACGGAGAAGGGAAGGGAGATTTACCTCCAAACGGACCAGAAGTACTCGGAAGTGATTTCCGGCGTATTGAACACCGCTGAAGAAGATATTGAACATTTACTCATAACACATAGAAAAATAATAGAGTCATTAGAGAAAGCGAGAGAAGGGAACCTATGAACAAGGAAGTAACTGTGAATACAGCGAATGTCAAAAAGTGGCCGATCGTTATGGCGCTTCTCATCGGGGCGTTTGTATCGATTCTTAACCAGACTTTGATGAACGTTGCGCTGCCAAGTATGATGGATGATCTCGGAGTTAGCGCTACGACGATCCAGTGGTTAGCCACCGGATTTATGCTTGTGAACGGGGTGCTGATACCGATCAGCGCCTACTTAATGGAACGTTTTACGACACGAATGTTATTTATTTCGGCAATGATTTTGTTTTCGATTGGGACGCTAGTGTGCGGGATCGGTGCGAACTTCGGCATGGTGCTGACAGGGCGGCTTATTCAAGCAGCCGGTGCTGGCGTGCTGATGCCTCTGATGAACGTAGTGTTCTTGACGATTTTCCCTATTGAAAAGCGTGGGCAGGCCATGGGCATGATGGGGATTGCCATGATCTTCGCTCCTGCGGTAGGTCCGACACTATCAGGTTGGGTGATTGAGAACCATCCTTGGAACGTATTGTTCTGGATTATTTTACCGTTTGCCATCCTTTCGATTATCCTTGGCATGATATTTATGAAAAATGTAACTGAGGTGAGTCGCCCTAAACTGGATAAACTATCCGTTATCCTTTCCACGCTGGGCTTTGGTGGTGTGCTGTATGGGTTCAGTGAAGCGGGCAGCACTAGCTGGGGTGAAAATGAAGTCATTATCAGTCTTATCATAGGTGTACTGGCGCTGGTATTGTTCCTGTGGCGCCAAATCAAGTCGGATAAACCGTTGCTTGAATTCAGAGTGTTTAAATACGACATGTTTGCTCTTACGACGGTTATTAATGTCGTCATTACGATGGCGATGTATGCGGCGATGATTCTTCTGCCGATTTACCTGCAAAAAATCCGCGGCTTCTCGCCGCTTGAATCGGGTCTCCTCTTGATGCCGGGAGCAATTCTAATGGGCATAATGTCCCCGATTACCGGTATGATCTTTGATAAGATCGGAGCCAAATGGCTAGCAGTTATCGGGTTGGCTATTACGACAATAACCACCTGGGAATTCAGCAACCTGAGTGCAGCAACAACCTATACGCATCTGATCCTGATGTATACGACCCGGATGTTCGGTATGTCTATGCTGATGATGCCGATTCAGACTGCAGGCCTGAATCAACTGCCGTCAAGGCTTAACGCACACGGTACAGCGATGTCCAATACGCTGCGGACGATTGCTGGCGCCCTTGGAACTGCGCTGCTCGTCACGATTATGTCGACCCGTACGAAAGACAAGGTCACGGAGATGATCGTATCTGCGGGAATCAATCCTAAGGATCCGGCAAATGCTCATCAATTGGCGCAGATCACAAAAGACGCCACAATCAACGGCATCGATTATGCTTTTGTAGTGGCAACAGGTATTACTTTAGTCGCCTTCGTGCTCGCCTTCTTTATCCGGAAGGTGCAGATCCATAAAGAAGGCGACAACAAAAAGCCTGAAATGAAACCAGCCAAAGCTTAATGGAATAAAATCCGAAGGGCAAATGGAAGTTGAAGTTGAAATGCCAGAAGGCAATCATTAATAAAATGACAGGGAGAGCTAAATGAGCTCTCCCTGTCATTTTATTAATATATCAGAAAGTATAAAATAGCCGAGGAAAGAATCTTGTTAGCTATGTATGTGGGAAAAATAAAAGACGATCAGCAAAAAAGTAATATGGCGAGTGAAAAATGGGTGTCGGCCGAAATAGGCTGCCCCCCTCTAACCCTTACGGTAGGAATTACCGTTACCGTTGGAACTTACAAACTAAATGTATTTTCTACAGTTAAATCCCGCCTATTTGGAACCTTTGAGCATTTAAATGCAGAAAGTGCAGCTAAAATCAGCAAAACGAACCTGCCAAGGAAAAATGCATCATTTTAGATGTACGAAATGCAACTAAAATTCCAAAAACTCCAATTTATATTGAAATAGATGTATAAAATACATTTACTAGTGGATGGTGAGAGACAAGAACCAAAAGGATGTGACCAAGAGTAAAACTACCACTAAAATGCACTAGATACACTATTGACAACCGTTTAATGCAGATGTATCATGCAATCGATCTAAGACACTTGTGTTAGTAGAATGGGTGATTATGTGAAAAGGCTTCCCGAAGCAGAGTTTCAAGTGATGAAAGCTATCTGGGGCTACGAGCCGCCAGTAACCTCATCTATGGTAATGGGGCATTTGTCGGGAGAAAAAAGCTGGCCTATACAGTCGGTTGTCACATTACTTAGCAGGTTGGTAGAAAAGGGGTTCATACGCTCAGAAAAAAAAGGCAAGGAAAGACTGTATTATCCACTCGTTTCAAAAGAAGATTATCTCCAATTTGAAACTAGGAATTTTGTTAAGCAATACCATGAAAATTCGTTTATCAGTCTGCTATCGACGCTTCATCAAGACAAGGAATTGACTGACGAAGATTTAGACGACTTGCAAGAATGGATATGGAAACGGAGATCTGACTCATGACACGGATATTTTTGGTCGAGGACGATAAGACAATCGCTAAAAACCTTATGCTTTTGCTCCGCTCGGAGGGATTTACAGTCACCCATGCCCCTACGCGAAGTGACGCCCTTACCGTGCTTGCCGGGAATAAATTTGACCTAGCGTTGATTGATATTTCTTTGCCTGACGGAAATGGTTTTACGGTTTGCACGGAAATCAAAGAAACAGGGGATGTTCCCGTTATCTTTCTAACGGCTTCCGGCGATGAGGCGAGTGTTGTTACCGGGCTGAACATGGGTGCGGACGACTATATTACCAAGCCTTTTCGTCCGCGTGAATTGATTGCGCGAATTGGAACCGCCCTGCGAAAAAGCGGGCGTTCTCCATCAAATTTTGATATTCATGGGCTTCATGTCGATACGGCAAGCGGTGTCGTGAAAAAGGACGGTAGCGAGGTTTTTCTTTCAGCCTTAGAATACCGCTTGTTGTTGGTGTTTATTAACAACCCAAAAAATATTATCACAAGGAGCAGGCTGCTTGACGAATTGTGGGACGCTGCGGGCGAGTTTGTTAATGACAATACATTAACCGTGTACATAAAACGCTTGCGGGAGAAGATAGAGAGCGACCCGGCTAGCCCGCAAATCATTCTGACCGTTCGCGGGACAGGGTATAAATTGGGGGACGGGCATGCTTCGGAATAGAGAGTTTCGGCAGTTTGCCATTTTGTTCTCCTTTATAGCTGCCGCCGCTGTGACACTGGGGTTTGCAATCAATACGGCGGCTGGAATCCTTGCCACTTTTTCTACCGCCGCCTATGGAACAGCGTTTTTTGCGTTTACCAAAGCCCGATATAAAAGCATTGCGCAGATTTCAGATCAAATCGATCTTGTACTTCATAGTGCTGACCATCTGTATATTGGTGAATCGGACGAGGGCGAACTTTCCATTCTGCACAGCGAGATAACAAAAATGACGCTGCGTATTCGGGAGCAAAACGACGCACTGAAAAAAGAAAAAGAACATCTTGCCGATTCGCTGGCTGACATAGCCCACCAGCTCCGCACCCCTCTCACATCCGCGAACCTGATTCTGTCATTGTTAGAGAATACCTCTAACGAAAATGACCGGAAAGCATTGATGCGGGAAACAGAGGAATTGTTTGTACATATGGATTGGCTGCTTACTTCCCTGCTGAAATTATCTCGTCTGGACGCGGGTATTGTGGTGTTCCAAAGCGAGCAGATCGCTGTAAACAGCTTGATAAGCGCCGCGGTTCGTCCGTTCCTAATCCCCATGGAACTACACGATATTGATTTACAAATCGTTGCTCCGGAAGGGATGATTATTCAGGGCGATTCAGGTTGGCTTTCGGAAGCCATTCAAAATATCCTCAAAAATTGCATAGAAAGCGCAGGCGAGAACGGGAAGATTGAGATTGTCTGCACGGACAACCCATTGTTTACCGAGATTGCCATCCACGACAGCGGCGCGGGCTTTGAAAAAGAAGATTTACCCTGCCTGTTTGACAGGTTTTATCGTGGAAAAAACCCAAACGCTACAGGATACGGGATTGGACTTTCTCTCTGCAAGATGATTATAACGCGGCAGGAAGGGACGATTACCGCTAGAAATCACCCGCAGGGCGGCGCGAACTTTGCCATTCGTTTCCCAAAGTGACGAATCTCTCACCTGATAGTCACAGAGATGTAAGTTGAAGGTTTTATTATATGGGTAAACCATGAGAAAAGGAGACTCATATAATGGAGTTTTTGAAAATTGAAAATTTATGCAAGGTCTACGGCAAGGGTGACAACCAAGTCACCGCGCTTGACCATGTTTCGCTTACCATCGAAAAGGGGGAGTTTACCGCAATTATCGGCTCCTCCGGCTCCGGCAAATCCACATTGCTTCACATCATCGGCGGCGTGGACGTGCCGTCAAGCGGAAAGGTGTATCTGGAGGGGCAGGATGTATATGCCCAAAGCAATGAAAAACTCGCCATTTTCCGCAGGCGGCAGGTCGGACTGATTTACCAGTTTCACAACCTCATTCCCACGCTGAATGTGGTGGAAAACATCACCTTGCCTATCCTGATGGACAAGCGGAAAGTCAACGAGGAACGGCTTGATGACTTGCTCGAATTGCTTGGGTTAAAAGACCGAAAAACGCATTTACCCAATCAGCTTTCGGGCGGTCAGCAACAGCGTGTTTCCATAGGACGTGCTTTGATGAATGCCCCGGCGGTCATGCTGGCCGACGAACCCACGGGCAGTTTGGACAGCCGGAATGGACATGAAATTATCAAGCTGCTGAAAGAAAGCAATAAAAAATACAATCAGACCCTGATCATCGTCACGCATGATGAAAATATCGCCCTGCAAGCAGACCGCATTATCGGCATATCAGACGGCAAAGTGGTGCGAGATGAGAGGGTGCGGCCATGAACATTTTAAACAAAGTTACCCTTCAAGGCTTGAAAAAGAGTCGCACACGTACTATTGTCACGGTGATCGGCGTTGTTCTGTCCGCTGCTATGATCACGGGCGTACTCACCTTTGGCGTTTCTCTGCTGAACTATATGGCAAACGGCGCGGCCCAGAAATATGGGGATTGGCACGTTGAGTTTTCGGACGTCCCTTCTTCTTTCGTACAGGAACGATCCCGCGACAAGGGAGTCGTTAACACTGCGGCATTTGAAAATATCGGCTACGCAGCGCTTAAGGGCGGGAAAAGCCCCAAAAAGCCGTATCTTTTTCTAGCCGGATTTAATAAGAAAACCTTCGATACCTTGCCCATCAATCTGATGTCCGGCAGGCTGCCTGAAAACAGCGGAGAAATCATTGTTCCGTTGAGCGTCGAAGTCAAGGGCGGCGTTAAATATGCGGTGGGTGATAAGCTTTCACTTACTGTCGGAAGCCGCATGGATGGCAACAAGAAGCTAGGTCAACAAGCCCCTTACATATCCGGGAAAGAAACTCTTGTACCAAAAGCCACGAGAACTTATACGGTTGTCGGTACCTACCAAAAAGCCTACTTTGAGGCATCCTCCGCGCCGGGATATACCTTGATTACAAAAGCCGATGCCGGGGATCAAGCGGATAGCCTCAGCTTATTTGTCAAGCTTAAGAATCCGTATAGGGTTCACGCTTACGCAAGCAGCACAGCCGAAACTAAAAGCTATGTCTTAAACGATGATGTACTGCGCTTCATGGGCCTTTCGGACGATAATTTGTTCAACACGCTTCTGTACGCGGTGGGCGGTATTGTGGTTGCCATCATCATGATCGGCTCGATTTTTCTGATTTATAACGCATTCACCATCTCGCTGAACGAACGCACACATCAGTTCGGGATTCTCTCGTCGGTGGGAGCCACAGCCAAGCAGCTGCGAAATTCGGTGCTGTTTGAGGGGCTTTGCATCGGTGCGGCAGGCATACCCATTGGCGTTATCGTTGGCATAGGCTGCATCGCGCTTGTGATTTCCATTGTAGGCAAGAATTTTGGGGGCATTTTATACAGCAACGTCCCTTTTGTCTTAACGGTATCCATCCCCGCCATTGTCGTTGCGGCAGCGGTGAGCCTGGTTACGATTCTGATTTCGGCCTATATCCCGGCCAGAAAGGCCGCAAACACTCCCGTGATGGAGAGTATTCGCCAGACCAACGAAGTCAAAGTTGAATCCAAAGCCGTGAAAACGTCAAAACTCGCGCAGCGTATTTACGGTTTGGAGGGAACCCTTGCGCTAAAGAATTTTAAAAGAAACAAGAAACGCTATCGCAGTATTGTGCTATCCCTAGCTTTAAGCGTAGTGCTGTTTATATCGGCCAGTGCTTTTATAACGGATATGAAACAGGTGGCGGGGCGGGCCGTAGTGTTTACTACTTATGACATCGGTTTGGCCACGGAAGACATGGACGATAGCGAATTGTTGTCGCTTTATGACAAACTAAAAACCGCTGACGGTGTTTACGAGAGCTCTTATCAAGCGCTTATGAAGTATTCCTGCGTGGCCAAAGCAAGCGATCTTTCAGATAATTATTGGAAATATGTCGATCCACGTTCGCCGCATGAAACGGTTCATCTACCCATGGACATCCAGTTCCTTGATGACAGCACCTATTTGAAAATGATCAAAGGCTTGGGCTTGCCCGCAGACGAATATACCGATCAAAATGCGAAAATGATCGCCGTTGCCAAATTAGAAGGTCATATGACAGACGACAATCGGGAACATGAGGCTAATGAGTTTATGGATCTATTTAAGAGTTCTTCCATGAATTTTACCATCGCTCCCGAAACAAATGGCAAGCCGAAGCTGGAACAACAGCGAAACGTAAGCATTAAGTTTGTCAATACCGTGCCGCCTGATACCATCACGCCCCCAGGAAAATCCGGATCGACGAAGAAGAATCCAATTCTTTTTAAGGTGATGGCCCCCTATTCGCTGAAAGCGAAGTTTGAAATTCCCGGTACACATGTGGATAAGGGTTTGACCTTTCGGTCAAAGCATCCCACACAGTCGACGGATGAAATGAAAACGATGATTCAGGATGCGGGAATAACGTCTTACTTCCTGCTGAATTTCTCTGGAGTACTTGATCAGAACCGCAATATGATATTCATTGCTAACGTGTTCAATTATACGTTTGTCACTATGATTTCGCTGATTGCGGTTGCCAATGTGTTCAACACCATTTCCACGAATATCAAGCTGCGCCGGCGGGAGCTTGCCATGCTTCGCTCCGTGGGGATGTCTGATCGCGATTTCCAAAAGATGATGAATTTCGAGTGTGCCTTTTATGGCATGAGGGCGCTCTTATTCGGGCTTCCCCTAGCGGCTATTTTCTCTTGGCTGATTTACAAAGGGATGTTCGGCGGCGGGGCAGACAATATCGATTTTGTGTTCCCGTGGAGCAGTATGGCAATCAGCGTGTTCAGCGTGCTCTTAATCGTGTTCGTTACCATGCTCTATGCCATTAGCAAGATAAAAAGAGAAAATATTATTGACGCGCTTCGGGATGACTTGACTTGATTCAAAATTGATATTGACTTGTTTAAAAATAAAAAAACGCCGTTAGGCGTTTTTTTTATGAAACAATTTATGATAGCTTCAAGAGCTGCATTTGATGCACATTAACCGAGTTCAACTACGACCTGATGCACTCGTCCGTCTCCGACTGGCGAAATGACGTTGCCTTGAATTGGCAGACCGTCAACAGTGATGCTCTTGACGCTTTTTTGTACATGATTCGGGTTGTTGATTTCGATCACATAGGTATCCCCACGGAATACGCGAGTGATTTTAAATCCGTCCCAAGTAGAAGGAATGCAAGGATCTATCTTAAGGCCGTTAAAATCAGCCTGAATCCCAAGAATGGCTTGTGTGATCGCTACATAGTTCCAGGCGGCCGTTCCGGTCAGCCAGGAGTTTTTCGCTTCCCCGTGACGCACGGCGTCTTTTCCGGCGATCATTTGCGAGTAGACATAAGGCTCCATCCGGTGGATTTCGCTGATGTCCTCCAGGTATGCCGGAGCGATTTTGGAGTACACTTCAAAAGCCCGGTCGCCATGTCCGAGTACGGTTTCGGCGATCATGATCCAAGGATTGTTGTGGCAGAAAATGCCGGCATTTTCCTTGTAGCCTGGCGGATAAGTCGAAATTTCGCCAAGGTTCAAATAATATTTGGAATATGGCGGCTGCTGCAATACGATACCGTATTTCGTATCCAGACGTTCTGCAACAGATACCATAGCTTTGCCGGCGAGGCCTTCCTCAACGCCGATGCCGGCCATGACGCACATTCCTTGCGGCTCAATAAAGATTTGGCCTTCTTCATTCTCTTTGCTGCCGATTTTTTCGCCATAGTGGTCGTAAGCACGGAGGAACCAATCCCCATCGAAACCATGTTCGAGCGTAGTTGCACGCATTTTCTCAACCTGTGCTTTAACTTCGGCTGCTTCGGAATCCAATCCACGTATCTGACAAAGCTCAGCAAAGTCAGGACCAACGAATACGAATAACCCGGCGATAAATACGGATTCGGCTACACGACCTTCGATATTTGCTGTTGTTTGGAACGATTCGCCCGGCTCTTTGGAGAAGCAGTTGAGGTTCAAGCAGTCGTTCCAGTCTGCGCGTCCGATCAGTGGAAGCCCGTGCGGTCCGAGATTGTGTACTACATGGTAGAAGGAGCGTTTCAGGTGCTCAAACAAGGTAGCGGTGTTGTTTGGATTGCTGTCGAACGGAACCTGCTCATCCAAAATGCTGAAATCGCCTGTTTCTTTAATGTAAGCCGCCGTACCGAGAACGAGCCACAATGGGTCGTCGTTAAAACCGCTGCCGACTTCGTTGTTGCCTTTCTTGGTAAGCGGCTGGTATTGGTGGTATGCGCTACCATCTTCAAATTGAGTAGCGGCAATATCAAGAATCCGCTCTTTAGCTCGCTCTGGAATTTGATGGACGAAGCCGAGCAAATCCTGGTTCGAATCGCGGAAGCCCATGCCGCGGCCAATTCCGGATTCAAAATAGGAGGCCGAACGCGACATATTGAAGGTCACCATACATTGATATGGATTCCAAATGTTAACCATCCGGTTCAGCTTATCATCTTTGCTAGCAATTTGATATTTGGAGAGGAGTCCCTCCCAGTAGGCTGCAAGTTCTTCCATCGCGCGGTCTACGTCGGCATCGGTTGCGAATTTCTCGATCATGGCTAGCGCTGGCTTTTTGTTGATAACGCTAGGAGCTTCCCATTTCTCTTCCTCCGGAACTTCAACATAGCCGAGAATGAATACGAGGCTTTGCTCCTCGCCAGGGGCAAGCGTCAGCTTCACTTCGTGAGAGCCGATCGGAGACCAGCCGCTGGCTATGGAGTTGGAAGCTTCACCGTCAACAACCACTTGCGGTTCATGCAAGCCGTTGTATAGACCCACAAACGATTCGCGGTCCGTGTCAAAGCCGTCAATCGGCCGGTTTACGGAATAGAAAGCATAATGATTTCTACGTTCGCGGTATTCAGTTTTGTGATAGATGACGGAGTCCTCCACTTCCACTTCGCCGGTGCTCAGGTTCCGCTGGAAGTTGGTCATATCGTCCTGAGCATTCCAAAGACAGAATTCGGCGAAAGAGAACAGGGAGACGGTCTTTTGGCTGCTGCTCGTATTTTTCACGGTTAAACGATGAACCTCACCGTTATATCCAAGCGGAATAAAGGCAAGCTGAGTCACGGAAATGCCGCCGCGCTCACCGGTGATGGAAGTATAGCCAAGACCGTGCCGGCACTCATAGAAATCAAGGTCGCGTTTTACCGGCATCCAGCCTGGTGTCCAGAAGTCGCCGTTATCATGATCCCGGAGGTAGTAGTAACGTCCACCAGTATCGAGTGGAATGTTATTGTACCGATACCGGGTTAATCTGCGCAGGCGGGCGTCGCGGTAAAACGTATAGCCGCCAGCCGTATTGGAAATAAGTCCGAAAAATTGCTCATTGCCCAGGTAGTTGATCCATGGATAAGGCGTTTGCGGTGTATGGATGACATATTCTTTTCTTGTGTCGTCAAAAGTTCCGAATTTCATAAAATGAACTCTCCCTTCTTTTGTGAACGCGCGTTTATTTTGTCGAAAAAACGTTCCCCTCTATAAAGGAGGGGAGAATGATTTTTACAAGGCTGGTGATTTACAGGAATCTCTAACCACGAGGCGGGTCGGAAAGCTAATCGTGCTGAACGTCGGCTCAGTAGCATCGCACAGCTCAATCACCTTCAGAACGGCGGCCTTGGCCATTTCGTCAATAGGAAGGCGGACAGAGGTGAGCTTCGGAGTGATCCGTGAAGCGAGCTGCGCATCGTCAAATCCGATGAGGGACACCTGATCCGGAACGGAAATTCCATTTTCTGTAAACGCTTCCATGGCGGCAATCGCCATATCGTCATTGGAACAAAACAAGGCGGTTGGCAATTGTTCCTGCTGCGTCAGCTTAAGAACCTCTTGGTACGCACTTTCCTTGAGAAATTCACCCTCCAGAATGAAGGATTCTCGAATCGGCAAGCCATGCTTCTTTAGCGTGTTCTCATAAGCAAGGTACCGCTCGCGTCCTGAGAATGTGTTCATTCGGCCTTTGATAAGGCCGATTTCCCGGTGGCCAAGCCCGATCAAATATTCGATCGCTTCTACAGTGCCCTCGTAGTCCATTGAGTTGATTACAGCCAAATGGTTCTTGTTCAAGCGCTCGGCCATAATTTCGGAGATGTCGTAATCGATCAGCACAAGAGGTGCTTCCTGAGTAACCATCTCACGCACCAGTTCGATGTCCTTTTGCGTACCGACCAGGATACCGCCGTCGATTCTTTTTTGCAGAAAAGCCTGTTTGACCTTCTGAAAATCACCTGGCGAGTATACGGTATGGATTAGCACATAGAAGCCGCGGGCATTCGCCGTATCGACAACCATGTCCACGATCGGGGCAAAATAGCTGTTCTGGTAAATCCGGCTGGCGTTCTCTTTCTCGGTCATGCTAATCGCAAACAAGCCGATCGTATCCGTCCGTTTCCCGGCGAGCGCGCGGGCAAAGCTGTTCGGCTCATAATGGTGCTGTTCGATGACACGTAGTACCTTGGCCCGTGTTGACTCTGGAACATTGGGATAATTGTTGATCACTCGTGATACGGTGCTGCGGGATACCCCGGCGAGTTTGGCAATATCTTCACTGCGCATTAAGGTCCCCACTTTCTTCGTAAACGCGCGTTTATACGGTTATTGTACTTGATGCGTCGTAAATAATCAACGTTGAAAAAAAGGCGGCTATTTCGCCGCCGCAGGTAAGCTCTTCAAATATCCTTTGATCAATTCTAAAGCTTTCTCTTTGTTTTTTGTGTCCCCTCGAAGCGAGATGATAACTTCTTTCTTGGCAAGCGGGAGCTGACTAAACAGAGAACTGTTTGTAACATCAATACCATAAACATGTTCCTCGGTGTCCTCATCAGTTTTGCCCATGACCTTCGCTCCTTCAGGCAGCAGCGCCTTTAGCTCGCCTGCCGCTTCTTTATCCAGACTGAGGAAGGCACTGCCTCCGACAAGCCAATTGAAGGAGGACTTATCTGTAATATAAATATCCGGCGACGAGGTTGCAATGACCGCTAGTGCTTTTTGTTGATAAGCTACATCTGTGCCGGCCATTCCGCCTTCTCCCTGACCAGGCAAAAATAACATCTCCAGGGACAAACGTTTAAAGTTTGGAAACTGAGCCGTCATGGCCTTTTCAAGCCCAGGCGTTCCTCCGTTATGTTCGTCGGTCATAAAATTACCGACCATAGTGATCGATAAATCGATAGGAGGCAGAGCCGCGAGGCGCTTTTGCTCCTCCCGATGGTCGATATATGCGTTAATGCCGAATATGAGAACAACCACGGCGATGAGTCCAATGATGACACGAGCTTTATATAGCCGAAAAAAATCATCGACTTTTTCTGCAGTACCGGCGAATTTACCCCATTTGCTGAAGCGCTGTTCGCTCATTTCCGCAATTTTGCGCTGATCCTCCGCTTTTATGATAAGTTTATAGGCTCTTAGTTTTTTTTCATATTCATCTGCTTCGGGATCGGTGGATGAGTCTGGGGCAGATTGGCGGGAGCGTGATTTTTTCAATAAAATCTCAAACGCCTTTTCGATGTCCTCCCTTGAAGCGTTTTCGGGAAGGCCTAGCTCTTCATAAGCTTGTTTTAAGTTGTCCATCGTATTTCTCCTCTAGTTTCTCCTCGGGTTTTAAATACATTAGAAAATGATATGGAAAGTAGCGCTTGCATTTATTATACTTTGTATTTGTAGCGAAGGGAAATACGGCATAAATAGTGAAAGCCGAGGTTTTAGCCTCGGCGTAAAAATTAGTCATTTAGTTTATCGGACGCGGCGCATCGAGAGGATGACGTTCTTCCAATACCCGGTATCGATCGAGCTGATTTGCACGCCCGGAGCTCCCCAGGTATGAATAATTTTCCCACCGCCGATATAAATTCCGACATGGCCGGCGATTCCATCGCTTTTAAATCTACCTGGAACGGTAAAAAAGATCAGATCGCCCACTTGAAGGTTCTTTCTTTCGACAGGAATGCCTACCTTGGCTTGATCTCTGGCCAGACGGGGAAGATTTTGACCAAATTTTTTAAATACATGGCGAGTGAAGGAGGAGCAATCAAACCTTTTGGACTGCTCATAGGGGGCGGCTCCGAATTCATATGGAACCTTGAGATATCGTTTGGCGTACGCCACCATTTCGTCTTGATTCTGAGCAACCCCAAGGATACCGTATCTGCCTGTTCCGGTCATCTGAGGATTCATGTCCTGAGTACCGCTAGGAGGTTTGATTGGTCCGATGCTTAGTTGACCTGTCTTCGGGTCGATCGCCGCTTTTGTCTGCAGCAGGGCAGAGAGGGAGTCGGCAGTAACATAAAGTTGGCCGTTCTCACGAACCGGGGGCTGAGGTAGAGAAATAGGCTTGCCGAAAGAAATGGCGTGTCTTTGGCTAGGCTGCACTTCAAACATAACGTCCGTATATCCCATCTTTACGGAGTTGTCCGAGTGCTTTAGGCGAAGGCCGAGTTGACTCGCAGCTCGTTCAAGTGGAATCCAGGTTACACTTTGCTTGTTTGCAGTTGTTTCCGTTTTCACCGGAGAATGGGCTGCCGGCGGGATGGAATTTGTTCTTGTTCGGGTTTGTGGTCCGCAGGAAATAAGCGAAATGAGCAAGGCGGCAGAGATAACACATAAACTAAACTTTTTTACCTTTAGGCTGCGCATTCTTCGTTGCACTCCGTTCTGATTGAAATTAGAAATTTGGATTTCTTTGGCCAAGGTTTCGTTGAGACCATAATAGAAGTATGTATGAAAAAAAAGATAACTATTCGGGCAGAAGCTAAAGGAGTATATCATCATGAGAAGTCTCATAAACACGAAGGCGTCCACTCGCCGAAAAGCTTCTATACAGCGACGAAATTTGGCAATTGCTACTTGGGAGGGCGTGCCCGCCACCATCTTTCTAACGCTGCTCGGCGGTCAGTTTCTTACCGGATTTCTTCTTTATCTGGGGGCAACCTCAGCACAAATCGGCTTTGTATTGGCCATCACAACCTTTGTCAATGTCGCTCAAATTGCTGTGGCGTTCTTAATTCAGCGGCTTGCAAGCCGAAAATGGGCACTTGTCCTGTTTGTAGCCATGCATCGCATCCTGTGGGGGGCTACGGGATTGGTTCCGTTTCTGTTCCCCAAGGCCTATTGGGTGATGGCATATATCGCTTTATACGTTGTAGCTTTTATTTTTAACACGATAGGGGCTATGCTCTGGAACTCGATGATTAGCGACATCGTGCCGGCCCGCGTCAGGGGAAGGTACTTCGGTATTCGCAACACGGTACTGAATGCGCTAAGTACTCTTGTTATGTTTGGTGGAGGCATGATGCTCGACCGCTTTCCTCATGCCCAAGGGTTTTTATACTTATACATTGTTGTTTGGGTCTGTGCCATAGCCAACATCGTTGTATTTTTGTTCTATCCGGATGTGACCTTTGAGCGCTCGGTGGAGAGCAAATTTTTACCGATGCTTCGCAAGCCGCTAAATGACGGATTGTTTATGAAATCTACGTTGTTTCTGGGGAGCTTTTTATTTTTGCAAAACCTGGTAGTTCCTTTGTACTCTTACATCATGCTGGAGCTGCTGCATATCAACTATCAAACGATCTCCCTGCTTAATGTGACTCAAACCGTCTTTATGATGGGAAGCTTCTATGTTTGGGGAAATCTCAATGCCAAATATAGCAACAGACGGTTGTTGTTCTGGACGCTGCCGCTCATCGCTTTCTCCATCTTGGCCTGGGGAGGCCTATCGATTCTTCCGACGTTGCCGGTGTTGTTCATTGCTCATATGGTATTTGGGGTAGGGGTGGGCGGCTTCAACCAACTGGCCTTTAATTTTATGATCGGGGATACGCCAAAATCGGAACGTCCTATGTACATGGCGATGTATTCCGCAATAACCGGGGTTGCCTCCTTTTTCGGTCCGTTGCTGGGAGGTCAAGTGCTGGAATGGATTGAGCACTGGCCACAATGGGTGCAGATTTTCGGGATGCAGGTTATGGTTGGCGGGGCTATGATCATACTTGCTGTAACATTTGGTCGGCGTATTTTACGGGATCATTATTAATTGTTAGAAACCGAATGGTTGCCAAGAAGTGCCATCACCATTTGCTGTGTGAAGTAGGGGTGACTTTTGAAGGCGCTTTAGGTATATTACAAATGAGGCAGCAAAGATTGAAGGGAGAGTTAAACATATGACACAAAGAAAAGCCTATGAAGGAACTTACCAAGGCGAAAAAGCGGTTTGGCTGAAATCCGGTCGCTACGAGGCAGTTATGTTGCCGGAAATTGGTGGAAACCTGATCGCTTATCGTGATGTAGAAAGCGGTTACCGTTTCCTGCGTGAACCTGCTGAAGGAGAAATGGAGACATTTAAGAGCAATCCCGGCGTACATGGCATTCCTGTCCTGTTTCCACCGAATCGCTATGAAGATGGGTTGTTCCCGTGGAAAGGGCAAGTATTTCAGTTCCCAGTAAATGAGCATTCCACCGGCAACCATTTGCACGGTTTTCTCCATACGACGCCTTGGCAAGTGGAGGACTTTGGACAAACTGCATATGAAAGCTATGTAACGGTTAAAGTTACCGTAGACGAGCAGCATGAAGTTTACCGCTACCTGCCGTTCAAATTTACGGTTAGATTGAAATATTCGCTCGGAGATAACGGCTTATCGCAGCACCTGTTCGTGAAAAATGACGGGGAAGAGGAAATGCCTTGCCTATTAGCGTTCCATACGGCGGTAAATGCTCCGTTTGCGCCTGGCAGTCAAGCGAAGGACTATCAGGTAAAACTGACCATTGGACAACGCTGGCAGTTGAACGACCGAATGCTACCGACAGGTGCATTCCAGCCGTTGACGCCAGAAGAGAAGCAGCTTCAGGGCGAGGGCGTATACCCGTTCTTTACAGCATTGGACAACCACTACACCGCCGTACCGCAAAACGGAAGAAACCGGATGGAACTGACCGATACGAAGCTCGGCGCTACTTTGGTTTATGATGTAGGCACTTCATATAAACAGTGGATGATTTGGAACAATGGAGCAACCGAAGGATTTTTCTGCCCAGAACCGCAAATCAATTTGGTAAACGCGCCTAAAGTCGATTTGCCGGCAGATGAGATTGGATTATTCAGTCTTAAAGCTGGGGAAATTTGGGAAGAAACTGCTCGTCTATATATGAAATAGCATAATATTAAAAATTCGTATTGAAAAAGCAGCCCGTCAGCGTCTTTAACAAAGACCTCTCAAGGCTGCTTTTTCTTTGCCGTTCTTAGAAAGCATGGAACGGGCGGTTCAGTTGACTCCGGCGGTCATCCTGTACGACGGAACCAGACGTCTCATTTGCTCCAAATTTCGTCTTGGAACGTTGATCGTCTTAATACCGTGTCTTTCGTCCCGGAACAACACAACGTTGTCCCGAATGTCGGATACTTTCGACAGGTTGACATAACAGTTGGTGCTGATGCGGTAAAACGAAGAGTCTGAGATCAGTTTCGAGGTTTGTTCGGCGGATAATCTCTGTTTAATGCTGTAATTCCTACCGTGGAAGCAAACCAGTCCATGAATCCCAATCTTGAAGAAATACGTGTCATGAGGATCTAGATCCTCATATACATTTCTTTCCTCCAGCCCGACATTCATCATTCCAAAACCCCCTTCAGATGATGCTTTCGGAAGCGCTTACAGTATAACATATTTTTGTTTTTTTGGGTAGTACATAGACTTGAAATTATGTCTACTAACAAGTCTATGTTTCATTCTATATACATCCTACTCGGTGGAGACTGGACATTTTCGGAGAAGTACGGAAAAATAAGGACAGGAATCGTTATCAATTAGCTAGGTCAAGGAGGTCATAAAATTGACAGAAAAGCATCAACGTTTAACGGTATTCGTAGGCTCCTACGCCGAAACGGCAAATTCCGGAGTTTATTTATATGAAATGGATCCTTCCAGTGGAGCTATGCAGCGACTGGATGAGGCTGGAGGGATGAAAAACCCGACTTTTCTCAGTGTAGATGAGATTAATCATCGTTTGTACGCTATCTCTGAGACTCAATCGGAGGGGGAGCGGATCGGGGAAGCTGTCGCATTTGCTGTTGACTCCGCAAGAGGGTTGCTTCAAGAATTGAACCGCAGCACTACAATAAGACCTTCGGCTTCACATATCCAACTGGATCGGGCAAATCGGTTTGTGGCTGTGTCAGGCTACCACGGCGGAAATGTGGGCCTCGTCCAAGTTCAAGCGGATGGCCTTATTGGGCAGCTTATTAATGAACAGCAGCATAAAGGCCATGGGGCCGACCCTGCTAGACAAGATCGACCTCATCCGCACTCGGTGCTGTTTAGTCCGGACAATCGATTTGCCCTGGTAGCCGATCTTGGCCTAGATAAGATTATTGTCTATGCGCTGGATTCGGCTGCCGGGAAATTAACACTCCAAAGTGAGGTTCATACCCCGGCTGGCTCTGGCCCACGGCATATGGCTTTTCACCCGAATGGTCGGTATTTGTATTCTATAAATGAAGTGAACTCCACGATCTCCTCATTTTCATTCGACCCGGAAGGAGGGTGTCTTGAGCTGTTGGATACAGTATCGACGCTACCGTCTGGCTTCGAAGGCGAGAACACTACTGCAGAAATTGCCATATCCGGGGACGGACGCTTCTTATACGGATCAAACCGGGGGCACGACAGCATTGTTCAGTTTTCTATCGATGGGGCTAGCGGTAAATTGACCTATGTAGAGCATGTTTCTAGTGAAGGCGAGCACCCTAGACATTTCGCAATAACTCCGGATGGTAAGCACCTGATTACTGCAAACCGGGATTCGAACAATCTCGTGGTATTCAAGGTAGACAAGGAATCAGGCAAGCTTAAATCTACCGGCCTTACCTATAATGTGTCTAAGCCGGTTTGTGTAAAACCAGTACAGTTCGAAATTTAAGACCATACTTTCCATAAAAGCTAATGTGAAAAAGCACGAGAAGCAGGGATGGCCATTCCCCGATACTCGTGCTTTTACAGTTATAATGTGAACTTCAAATAGGATGGTTGCCTTGTCTTCGTTATTCCTTAAACAATCCAGACTCCCGGATACCGTTCCACAATTGCTGAAACTGTGGTATATCAAGCTGCTGAGCCGCATCGGACAAAGCGGTTTGCGGATCGGGGTGTACTTCGACCATTACGCCGTCGGCACCCGCAGCTAGGGCTGCTTTGGCACAAGGGAGCAGAATATCCTTGCGACCGGTCGAATGGCTCACATCGACTAGAACCGGCAAATGCGTCTCCTGCTTCAAAAGAGGAACTGCAGAAATATCCAAGGTATTCCGTGTCCATTTCTCATAGGTACGAATTCCTCGCTCAATCAGCATTACCTGGGTGTTACCGCTGACGGCAATATATTCGGCGGCATGCACGAACTCTTCAAGCGTTGCCGAAATCCCCCGTTTAAGAAGAACCGGTATCGACGCTTGGCCGGCCGCCTTCAGAAGCTCGAAATTTTGCATATTTCTAGCTCCAATTTGTATAATGTCAATATATTGTCCAGCAATATCTATGTGATCTGGATGGACAATTTCGCTGATCGTGGCAAGCCCGAATTCAGAGGCAACCTCTTTTAGCATTTTCAACCCGTCAATGCCAAGCCCCTGAAAATCATAAGGCGAGGTACGCGGCTTGAAAGCACCGCCCCGCATAATTTTGATGCCTGCGTCCTTGAGTGCCGCAGCGACTGTTCGCAGCTGTTCATAGGATTCCACAGAGCATGGACCAGCTATCATCACCTGGGAGCTACCACCGATGACGGTTCCTTTGACATCAATCAGCGTATCCTCAGGTTGATTTTTTCGGCTGACGATCAGATTTTTGGCATGATCCTCTTCCTGAAGGTTTAGTGAGGCTTTAAAAATCTCCTTGAAGATATGCTTAACGGCTGAATCTTTGAAAGGCCCAGGGTTACGTCGTGTCAGTTCTTCGAGCATCGCTCTCTCCCGAACCGGATCAAATTTAGGTACACCTTGCTTCTCCTTTATTTCACCAATCTCACGGGCAACAACCGCTCGTTCGTTGAGTAGGCGAAGCAACTCTTCGTTAATGCCGTCTAGCTTTTGCCGCAGCAGATTCAATTGTTCACTCATATCGATCACTCCTTAGTGTTGTTATGCTGAATCGAACGTCTAGGTTTCCGGATTCCCTAGATAAAAGTTGGTCTAAACAAAAAAAGCTGTCCTTCGAGGGACGGAAATATTTCCGCGGTACCACCCTCGTTAGACAACTTTGTTGTTTCTCAGCTCTATACACAGATAACGGTGTGCTGCCGGATCTCCCTAATAGGCTATAGGAATCTGCCGTTCAAGAGTCAACTCAGGAGCGAACTTCAGCGGAACGATCCTCGGTGTGCTCTCAGTCTACGGCACCACCGTCCCTGGCAGGACGTTTTCCACTTACTTTTCTCCGTCATCGTCGGTTTGTTGATTAGCATTATATTCCGGTATCGCTGAATTGGCAATAGTGAAAAAAATAAAATGAAACAAAATGCGTTTTTTTCATTTGCAAAGTGAGGTGGGCTCGCTTAAGATAAACGCATAGGTCTTTTTGAAAATTTCAGTTTTAAATAAGGGAGCAGGTTGTAAATAATGACGTTTTTCAAGGAACTGTTTCAGATGGCGGGATTTCGCCGGATACTAGCGCTGTTGTTTGTTGTGCTGGTGCTCTATTTTTCCCGAAGCATGCTCAATATGGTCCTCATCACTTTTATTCTGACATACTTGATTAACCGTCTGCACAATTTTATAGCTCGGTATGTCGATAAAGTCGTCAAACTAAATCGGATGGTTACACTTATCCTAATTTATGCCCTGATCATTGTACTTCTTGGAATGGCGATCTATTACTATTTACCGGTTGTTATAGCGGAACTTACCGATTTGGTGAATCAGGTTATTTCCTTTTACGACAACCCGCCCGTGCTTCCGGACAATCCGATTATGAACTACATTGTTGAATCTCTAAAGGGCATTGATTTGTCCAAGTATATTGGCAATGGCTTTAATTTTGTATTAAATACGATAACTGATATCGGAAAATGGAGTCTTAACCTGTTTATTGCGATTGTGCTCAGTTTGTTCTTCCTCCTGGAGAAAGAAAAGGTCAAGAATTTTACGGTTAATTTTAGAGATAGTCGTGCTGGCGGTTTATTCAAGGAACTGGAGTACTTCGGCAAGAAATTCGTTCATTCTTTCGGAAAAGTTATTGAAGTACAGTTTCTGATCGCCTTGATCAATTCCTTGGTTTCCACCGTCTTCTTATGGATTTTCGGGTTCGACAATCTAGTGGCACTTGGCATTATGATATTCCTGCTTGGTCTCATACCGGTCATGGGTGTGATCATCTCGCTTATTCCGCTTTGCGCGATTGCATTTAAGATCGGCGGACTCATCAAAATCGTTTATGTGCTGATCATGATCGCTTTGGTCCATGCACTTGAAACTTATTTCTTGAATCCGAAGTTCATGTCCAACAAGACTCATTTGCCTATTTTTTACACCTTCCTCATTCTGCTTGTTGCGGAACATTTTTTGGGTGTATGGGGCTTGATTGTCGGCGTTCCTATTTTCATGTTCCTGCTGGATATTTTGGAGGTGCCGGTAGGAAAACATCCGAAGCTGTTAAGTAATGCTGCGTTAAAGTCCACAAGAGCTGAAAAAGAATAAGCCTCTTTAAACGAAAGTTGCCGCAGCAATGAAAATTGGAGATAATAATAACCGCTGGAGAATTTGCTTCCAGCGGTTTTGTATTTTTTTGCTAAGTTTTGTGAGGTCACTGAGAGATTGGATGCCATTGAACTTGATTGTTGTGGTAATCATTCGTTGGATAACCAGGTGGGTGCTGTTTCCAGGGACGTTTGATGACTCGGCTTAATTTTTCCGGAAGGCCGGCTTTAATTTTTGCAGCCTTATTCTGATCAAGCTTGCCTGCAGCTATAGCTTTATCGATGTTGCGATAAATGGTTACCGTCAATTTTTGAATGTATTCGGCTTCACTCCAGCCTTTACGGTCTTGAGTGATTTGCAGCAGGGTTTTCCCTTGATGCAATTGAGCGAGCAGTGTTTTTGGGTCCATTCCTAGCAAGTCAGCCGTATCCTTGACGATATGTCCACCGCGAAAACCCTGGTTGTTGCAATGTGGCTTCGATTTTTCTGTAGCTGCGTTATTATTGGCATTGTTAGGTGCAGTATCTTGAGGGAGCGGCTCATGCGGCTCCATGAAGCGGACAGCTTCAGCTGCTGCTGTTCCTGCCGTGGGAAGCAAGCTCATGGCTAGCAGGACAGATAGCGTTGCGTGAAAGGCAAAAGCTTTTAGTTTGGACATGAATAGGGTCACCTCATTTGTTCATCATTTTTAGAATCCTTGTCATCACCAGTTTTGACCAAAATTTCGCATGTTAACTAATAAGCAGTTATTTATTTCTTGAAAATGAGCTTAAACTAGAAAAATGTGCTTTTGATCGTGGGAGGGAATGTTTGTGACTTTTGGCCCGAGGATGCTTAAAACCGGACTAGCGGTTACGCTGGCACTGTATATATCATTGTGGCTCAAGCTGCCGTCGCCTGTCATCGCTGCGGTTGCAGCCATCTTCGCATTGCAGCCGACGATATACCGCTCTTGGCGTTATCTGGTCGAACAGCTCCAAACCAATACACTGGGGGCTGTACTGGCAATGTTGGGCGGGATGTTATTTTCCAATGAGCCGATCGCTGTAGGGTTGGTCTGTATTCTCGTGATCATGATCTGTCTAAAGTTGAAAATGGGGGATACGATCGGTATCACGCTTGTCACTGTAGTTGCAGTCATGGAGGCTTCCGGACAATGGGAGTTTGCCCTGAACCGATTTTTGCTTAGTTTGATTGGGATTCTCTCGGCATTTATCATCAATATCCTAGTTTTTCCACCTAAGCCACGAGTACAATATGAGCAGCAAATTCGTCAAACCTTCGATCAGCTATCACTTCTGCTGCGGACGGCGGTTTCTGATGAAATCAAGGAGACGGTTTTTCGTCAGGGGAAAAGGGAACTGGAGGATACGATCGTCTCACTCACTGATAAATACAAAATGATGGAAGAAGAAGAAAAGAAACTGAAGGCGCCTAAGTTTAGCGATCATCGGCAGCTTGTGCTTTACAAGCAGATGCTTGAGGCGCTGCGTAAAGGCTATGAAGCGCTGGATGCGGTTGATCAGCATTACTTCCAGGCGGTCCGTTCACCGGAGCTGAATCAGGAATTTGATCAGCACTTAGAGAAATTAACTAAATTTCACGAGCACATTATGCTGAAGTTTGATGATAAGCTGAAGCCAAATTATGTAGAGGCCATGCAGTTTGAACAGGAAAATGATGAGTTTCTGCGGCGGATGCTGGACCGGTATGCTGAAGAGCGTACCGGTGTACTGCGGCTATCGATTGTCTCGGCGGAAATTTATGAATACGGCTATCAGTTAGAAAGGTTAAACCGACTTGCAGACCATTCTGTCTCCTCCTCGATTTCTGGCACCTCTTCCGGGGAGTGAATCAGTGGTTTCGGCATAAGAAAGGTGAAATTAAATCGAAGGTTCAAGGGAGCGATTGAATTGGATAATACGGATCAAGCTTGGCAAGATGAACAGCGTCGTGTGGAATATGTTTCAGTTCAAATTGATTCCACAATTCGCAGACTCGAGCAGGAGGTCGGCTCGGTTCGTGGTGACGTTGTTTCCATGCGGAAGGATTTTTGGGATGAGGTAACGGTGAACTTCAGCGAAGCAGACGACGTCGGAGAAACGTCAACCAGTTTGCGGCAGCAATCTCAGGTGCTCTCGGAACGTGAGAGAAGCCATTTGCACGCATCGGCTGCCCTCGGCAAAATGAAGCGTTTAAAGCAGTCGCCATACTTCGGAAGGATCGACTTTGCAGAAGACGGGGAGCCAGAGGAATCAATCTATTTGGGCATTGCTTCTCTTCTGGAAGAAGGAGACGAATCCTTTCTGGTTTACGACTGGAGAGCTCCGATCTCCAACCTTTATTACGACAGCGTACCTGGTCCAGCTACCTATGAAACGCCTTCCGGGACAATTACCGGCACGATGTCGCTGAAACGGCAATTTGTGATCCGTGGCCGTGAAATCAAGCTGATGTTTGACACCGGGATGACGATTGGAGATGAACTGCTTCAGCAGGTGCTGAGCCGCAGCTCCGACGCCCAAATGAAAAGCATTGTGGCTACAATTCAACGCGAGCAAAATCGAATTATCCGAAATGATCGCAGTCGGATGCTTATCGTTCAAGGCGCAGCCGGGAGCGGGAAAACATCAGCAGCTTTACAGCGAGTCGCCTATTTGCTTTACAAGCATCGCGAAGTACTTCAGGCAGACCAGATGATTCTTTTCTCTCCAAACCCGATGTTTAACAGCTACGTTTCAACAGTACTCCCTGAGCTTGGGGAAGAAAATATGCAGCAAACGACGTTCCAAGAGTATCTTGAGCATCGGCTTGGACGTGAGTTCCAACTGGAAGATCCGTTTGTTCAAATTGAATACGTTCTGTCCGCGAAGGAAGACGAAGATTACCAAGCCAGAATTCATGGTATTCGGTATAAATCCTCCGCTTTGTTTCTCGAGGCGATAATTCGCTATAAAGAGCTGCTTGAGAAAAAAGCGATGAATTTCAAACCGGTGCGATTCCAAGGACGGGAAGTAGTCAGTGCGGAGGCCATTTACAACCAATTTTATGCATTCGATCCGGCGATTCGGCTCGCCAACCGCTGCGAGCTTCTTAAGGAGTGGCTGCTGAAAGAAATAGCGGCCTTTGGCAAGGGGGAGCTTAACGAACCGTGGGTTGAGGAGCAAATTCAGTTGTTGGATGTTGAAGATTATCAGCGAGCATATCAGCGCATGCGCAGGGGGCAAGGAAAGAACGATTCGTTCAACGATTACGATGAAGAGAAGACGATCCTTGCCAAAATGGTGGTTAGCGATCGCTTAAAGCCACTTCGCAAATGGGTGAAGTCTCTGCGATTTGTAGATGTGACAAAGCTGTACTCCCAGCTGTTCTACAACACGGAAATTATGGTGGAAATCAATCCCGGGAAATTGCCGGAGCGTTGGGAGGACATATGTCTACATACCCTGCAGAAGGTCAGACAGGGTGAGCTGTATTACGAAGATATTACCCCATTTCTGTACTTAAAAGAGCTCGTGCTCGGTTTTCGGTCCAATTCGTCGATAAGACATGTCATCATCGATGAAGCGCAGGACTATTCTCCATTCCAGTTATTTTTCTTGAAACGGCTATTTCCGCGGGCGAAAATGACCGCGCTGGGTGATTTAAACCAGGCGATCTATGCTCATGCATCCGTACTCCAGCAGTCCTCGGTGCTGAGCGATTTGTACGGGGAAGCGGAGAGTGAACTCATTACCCTAGAGCAGAGCTACCGCTCCACTCGGGAAATCGTAGAATTTACCCGGGAGATGATACCCGGAGGAGAGAGCATAGTTCCGTTTAACCGTCCAGGCGAAAAGCCTGAGGTTCGTGTTTTTTCGAACATTGAAACACTTGAATTAACCCTTTGCGAAACGACTAAAAAGCTGATGTCGGAAGGATTCGAGTCCGTAGCAATTATTTGCAAGACAGCGGCGGAAAGTCTCGATGCCTATAATCGGCTAAAGGCTGAACTTCCGGTAAAGTTAATCAAAAAAACGACTTTGTCTTTTGAAAAAGGGGTCCATGTCATCCCGGCTTATTTAGCTAAAGGCGTCGAATTTGATGCCGTTTTGATCCATGACGGCTCAAATCAGAAATACACTCGGGAAGCTGAACGCAAACTATTCTACACGGCGTGTACAAGAGCGATGCATTTGTTGTTCGTCTATTCATTAGGGGAACCGAGCCGCTTTATCTCAGAGGCATCACCTAGTACCTATAATCGGCGGTAAACGACGGTTTGGGTGAACTGTATGAGCGATTAACACCTAATTCCCAAGCGGAATAATTTTGCCCCGGCGGCCCAAACTAATGAGGCATGTAGTAACGCCTTCATGAAGGGTGGCCATTGGTATGAAGGTCAACAAAAAGGGCGTATTGGTTGCCTTAGCATCCATACCGCTTATTATGACGCTGGGAAATTCCATGCTTATCCCGATACTGCCGCAGATCGCTCGAGAGCTGCGAGTATCGTCTTTTCAAGTGAGTATGTTAATCACGGTTTACGCGGTAGTAGCCATTTTGTTAATTCCTGTTGCCGGGTATCTTTCGGATAAATTTGGGAGAAAGGCAATCATCGTTCCTAGTCTAATCATAGCCGGTGTCGGTGGTGCTATTTCCGGGGTGGCCGACTGGTTTACGGAGGGGATAACCGTATATTGGCTTATTCTCGGCGGCCGATTCCTTCAGGGCATCGGAGCTGCAGGCGCTTTTCCCATCGTGCTGCCGCTCGTTGGTGATTTGTATGATAACGAGGAGGAAGTTAGCCATAATCTAGGAGTCATTGAAACGTCCAATACATTTGGAAAAGTGCTCAGCCCGATTCTTGGTGCACTACTCGGCGCATGGATTTGGTACATTCCACTGCTGTCGATTCCCGTGTTGTGCTTGATCTCGTTGCTGCTAGTTATTTTTTTGGTTAAGGCTCCCAAGCAAAGGACGGAAGGTAAACCGCTGAGAGAGTTCATTCGTGATATCAAACACGTCCTCAAGCAAAAGGGACGCTGGCTCAGTGCAATATTTGCCATTGGCTGCATATGCATGTTCCTGTTGTTTGGTGTCCTATTTTACTTATCGGAGCAGCTTGAGGTGAAACATGGTTTGAACGGAGTTATCAAGGGATTGGTATTAGCCATTCCATTGGCAGCACTCTGCCTGGCTTCTTACTTGACCGGCAAAAGGATTGGGAAAAACAAAAGCCTAATGAAATGGTGCGGTGTGGCCGGTCTAGTATTGGCAACAGCTGCTTTATTTGGTATCGGTTTTTTTAATAACATATACTTTGTGATTGGCTGTCTCATCGTGTGCGGAGCAGGGATCGGTATTGTGCTTCCTAGCTCGGATGCGCTAATTACCGAAGGGATCGATAAAGAAATGCGGGGCACGATTACTTCGATCTATAGCAGTATGCGCTTTATCGGAGTATCTGCAGGTCCGCCGGTCGTTTCGCTTCTGGTTAAGGCTGGACATATGACGTTATTTTTTGTGTTTGCGGGAGTTTCATTTGTAGCCGTTATGCTGCTGTTATTCATGGTCAAACCGGAGCCGGACAAGGGCAAAGGCTCAAAAACGGTTAAAACTCCCCGTCCTCTACACCAGGGCTAATTTGATTAATCATAAGAGAATATGTAAAAAAAGAGCAGCGAGTACTAAAGGTTGACCGAGTACTCGCTGTTCTAATATGTTAGCTTTTTTGGTATGATAAAAGCTGAAAATCACAGTTATCATGTTATGTACATATCACGCTCAATTATGGCTAAATAAGTCGCAATCATGTCTGGAGGGGTCAAGTCTTATGAATGCAAAACAAGCTGCGGGTTACCGTGCTGCAGAGCTGGTTAAGGACGGAATGACGGTCGGGCTCGGAACGGGATCGACCGCTTATTATGCCATTGAGAGAATCGGCGAAATGGTGGAAAAGGGATTACGCATTCGAGCTATCGCAACCTCTAATGCTTCGGAGGAGCTTGCAGTGAAATATCAAATTCCGCTGGTAAAGGCGGCTGAGGTAGGCCATTTGGACATCGCTATTGATGGGGCTGATGAGGTCGACCCGCAAATGGCGTTGATAAAAGGCGGCGGCGGGGCGCTGCTTCGTGAAAAGCTGGTGGCGATAAACAGCAGTCGGTTTGTCGTAATCGCTGACAGCAGCAAAATGGTACCTCACCTTGGAAAGTTCAAGCTGCCGATCGAGGTAGTACCATTCTGCTATGAGTGGACGCTAAGACAATTGGAAGCTAGGTACCCCGTTCCTTTTGAACAACGGATGCGGGAGGGGGGGAAATATGTTACCGACAACGGCAACTACATTGTTGATGCTGCCTTTGGTAAAATTGATAACCCCGCTAAGCTTAATGAGGAGCTCAAGGCGATCACAGGCATAGTTGACCATGGCTTATTCGTGAATATCGCAAGCACGGTGATTGTAGGATACGAAGACGGACGTACTGAGGTGAAAGAGGCATCATGTTCAAAAGAGTAACTTCTCAGATAGAGGATCCAGGTATTCGGGAACTGCTGGAATATGTTTTGTACGAGCCCGAAGCGCTTGAAGATGCGATTCGCATGTATAAGACGGAGAATTCAGCGGAAATGTACGCATATGAAAATGAAGGGGAATTAATCGGGTTAGTTGGCTATAAAATCGATTCGTCTCGTGTGCTTGAAATTGTTCATCTTATCATTCATCCGGAGTGTCGTATGCAAGGGTACGGGCGTGATTTAGTTTTGGAAGCCCTGGGTCAAACCAATCCGGAAATGATTCTCGCAGTTACAGATGGAGATGGTGCGCAATTTTTTCGCAATATCGGGTTTCAGATTACGGGGGTTACCGATGAATCCAGCGGCGAGGAACGTTTTCGCTGCGTTTATCTGGTTCAGGAAGAAGAATCGGAAGAGTAATAATCTAATAATCGTTGTTGAAGCGAGTGCAGGTGGAGGATATTTCTCAACGCCTGCGCTCGCTTTTTTTCAAATTATTGAGGATTTGACTTTCCAGGTACAATGGCCTATAGTTTCATTGTCGAACTATTTCATAGTAAAACAATATGGACGAGTTTAAGGAGGAGTTTGGGGGTGGATCATGAGTCGAAACGGTTGATCGAGCGTTACATGGAGGCTTATTTTGTGGTGACGAAGCGGATGCATGCAGAAATACAGGAAGGGATTCAAGACGATATCACCATGGATCAGTTTCAAGTGCTGGACTACATATCCAGACATGAGCGTTGTACTTCAACGGAATTGGCCGATGTGTTTGCTGTCGGCAAAAGCTCGATTACAGCCATGATCACAAGACTGGTTGATAAAGGGATACTGCAGCGTACCCGGGATGAGGATGACCGTCGTGTCGTCTATTTATCGTTGACGGAGCATGGAGAATCCAATTATCGCAAAGCCCAGCAAAAGATCATGCATACCGTGTCTACTTATATGGTGCATTTTGAGGCGGAGGAGATCGAAGGCTTTATCAGTGCTTTCGAAAAACTAGCCAGACTGATCGGGGAAGGGAGTTCAGAAAAATGAGATTCATACTGAAGGCAAGATGGGGAATCTTGCTGTTATGGATCGCTTTAGCGGCCATACTGATGATTACGGCACCATCGATGGGAGATTTGGTGCGGCAAAAGGGTGAAATTGCTGTTCCGCAGGGCTATTCCTCCTCCGAAGCTTCCGCAATTTTGTCGGAAGTGGCTGATATGAAAGGGGGAGCTAAAGAGACACAGATTGCTCTCGTTTTTCATGATGATCAAGGGATTAACGATGCAAAGACAAAAGAGGTTGAGCAGGCCATCTCGTCTTTGCGAGGGAAAATGGCGAAGTTTGGGATTGTATCGATCACGGATCCGTTTGAAACGCCGGCCGCCAAGGAGAAGATGATCTCCAAGGACGGCAAGACGATTCTAACGTCTTTATCCGTCACGGATAAGGAGCAGTCGTTGAAGGATATCGAAAAAAGCATTCATCAAGAGCTTGAATCCGTTCCGGTCAAGCACTACTTGACAGGGCAAAAGCAAATTAATGAAGATATGGTGGTCAGCTCCGAGCAAGGATTACAGAAATCGGAATACTTTACGATAATTTTCATTTTGCTGATCCTGTTCGTGGTATTCCGGTCTATGGTGGCACCGTTCATTCCGCTGCTGACAGTCGGTATTAGTTATCTAGTTTCCCAGTCGGTTGTAGCCTTCCTGGTGGACACGGTGAATTTTCCGATTTCGACCTACACGCAGATCTTTATGGTTGCGGTCATGTTTGGGATCGGGACCGACTACTGCATTTTGCTGATCAGTCGGTTTAAGGAAGAACTGCAGCATACGGATGACCAGTGGGAGGCTATTGTTCGCACCTACCGTACGGCTGGAAAAACGGTATTCTTCTCCGGCCTGGCCGTCCTTGTCGGATTCTCGACAATCGGCTTGTCGCAATTTATGCTGTACCGCTCTGCCGTTGCGGTTGCCGTAGGCATTGCGGTTATGCTGCTGGCGCTCGTAACCATCGTTCCGTTCTTTATGGCAGTGCTCGGCACGAAGCTGTTCTGGCCATTGCGCAGCTCCTTGGAGCATAAAGAAAATCGCTTCTGGGGGGCTATCGGTTCCTTTTCGCTGAAACGTCCTTGGGCAGCGCTTCTGATCGTAGCGGCTGTCACTGTACCATTTCTGATCTCCTACAGTGGCAACGTCTCCTTCAACAGCATGGAGGAAATTGGTGACCAGTATGAGTCCGTCAAGGGGTATAACATCATCTCCGACAGCTTTGAACCGGGCGAGTCGCTCCCATCCACGGTTGTCATCAAAAACGATGAACGCATGGACAATGCTGATTATATGGCGCTGGCTGAAAAAATCAGCCGTGAGGTTACGAAGATAGACGGGGTAGCCAGCGTAAGAGGAATAAGTCGTCCGACCGGTGAGGTGCTTAAAGATTTTGAGTTAAACAACCAAGTGAAAACGGTCGGAAAAGGTCTTGGCGAAGGCAATGAAGGCTTGACCAAAATCAAAAACGGTTTGAACGAAGCAAGCCAGTCGCTCACGGCGAATACGCCAAAGCTGAAGCAAGCTGCCGACAGCACCGGCAAGCTCGCTGAGGGCACCGGGAAGCTGAAAGATGGCATTAGCCAGCTGTCCGGAGGATTAACCGCGATTGAGAAAGGCATCCGCGACGGGTCGAAGGGAGCTGGCGAGCTGAAGAAGGGCTTGCAGCAGGCGCAAAAAAGCGCCGAGACTCTTGCGAGTGCACACGAACAACTGCTTAAAACTTACCAGCAGCTCGGTCAAGGCATCTCGTCGTTAGGGGGAGGAATTACGGAGATTCGTCAGTCGATGGACACGGCTTCGCAAGGCCTTACCGCGCTCAACGCACGGTTTGCAAGTTTGGAAGGGAAATTCCCTGGACTGACCACTGACCAGGACTATTTGACAATCAAGGGTACGGTGACAGAGACCGGTAAAGGGATGTCCCAAATGACGACCGGACTGAAGCAGGTAGAAGAGCAGCTTGGAAAAGTTGATGGTGGTTTGAAACAGGCTAATGCAGGTTATGCCCAAGCAGCTGCAGGAAGTAAACAGCTTGCCGGCGGTCTGAATCAAGTCATTCAAGGCCTTTCAAAACTGGAAGGCGGACTAAATCAAGCTGCCGACGGCCAGGGAAAAATTGCAGGAAAAATTCCGGATGTCGTAACCGGGCTAGCACAAATCGAAAACGGACAGAAGCAAATTCAGGGCGGATTCAACCAATTTTCCGGTCAAATCACTCAATTGACTGATGGTCTCGACCAAAGCGTCGACGGTTTGTCCAAAGTTTCCGGCGGTCTTGGTAGCGCTCAGGAATATTTAAACGAGGTCGGCGAAACGAATAACGGCCTGGATGGCTGGTATGTTCCGCAGCAGGCGCTTGAGAACGACCAGATCAAGCAAGTGTTCGATACGTACCTGTCTCCGGATCGTAAAGTGATGAAGCTGGAAGTTGTATTTTCCAGCAATCCGTATGGCCATCAAGCGATTGATAGTATAGGCACGGTCCAAACCGTTGCACAAAAGGCCGTCAAAGGCACGAAGCTTGAAAATGCGGATATCGCCGTTGGCGGCGTATCAAGCACGTTTAATGATCTAAAAACGATATCTGGTAACGACTATACGCGAACGGTCATTTTGATGTTGGCTGGTATTTTCATCATCCTGGTGATATTGTTCCGCTCGATCGTAATGCCAATCTATATTATCGGCTCCCTGATATTGACGTACTATACCTCAATCGGGTTCACCGAGTGGGTATTTGTGGACATCTTCGGGTACTCCGGCATAAGCTGGGCAACTCCATTCTTCGGGTTTGTCATGCTCGTTGCTCTGGGTGTCGATTACAGCATCTTCTTGATGGATCGTTTCAATGAAAACAAGGAATGGGATGTCGGCGATGCTATCCTGCATTCCATGCGCAATATGGGAACGGTCATTCTGTCGGCCGCCGTTATTCTCGGCGGAACGATGGCCTCCATGTATCCGTCAGGAGTGCTGTCCATGCTCCAAATCGCTACGCTCGTCCTTTTCGGATTGGCGCTGTATGCTGTTCTCGTTCTGCCATTCCTGATTCCGGTTATGGTTAAAATGTTCGGTCAGGCGAACTGGTGGCCGTTTCATAGACGGATGGGAAGCTCCAGCGACAGCTCATCTTCCTACAATGCGTAAATTTTTAAGTTAAAAACGATAACAAAAAACGCCGTGCTTTCTTCACCCTTAGGTGGAAGGAGCACGGCGTTTTTTGTACTGCATGCTAGTCTACTATAGGACCATTCTTTTGACATAGCTGCGAAGTGCCCACTTACGTTCCTGCCGTTTCTTGTATTTAGGTAACGTACGGTATACGGCAATCGATTCGTCAAAAGCCTTTCTTGCTTCCTCCTTGCTTCCTAGCGAATGATACAGCGTGCCAAGCAAATAATAGGCTTCGCTCGAAGAGGATTGAATTTCCCGGAACCTCGCGGCATAGTCAAGTGCTTTTTCCGGTTCTTTGTCCTTTAAAGCCGAGGCAAGATGAAGATAAGGCTGTCCATATTTCACCCGATCATTAATTTGAAGCGCCCGCAGAATCTGCTCTTCTCCTTCCTCTAGATGGCCCAAACCTAATGAGGCGGTTCCTAAGTCGTCCCAAAATTCAGCAGAAGATTCCGAGGATGGCTTCGCCTCCTGAAGCAGGTCATAAGCTTCGCGGTAACGCTTGCGCTCAAGCAGCAGCCGCGCCAGTTCACGCTTGGCGGAAACATCAAAATGGTTGACGGCGAGCTGTTGCCGGAGCCGAGCAATATTCCGAGAACGACGGAAAGGTTTCATAAAGCTGGGAAACACTCCGACATAACGACGGTCCAAAAAATAAATGATGACCAGCAGCACCAAAAGTGCCAGGAACGGATTTCCCGTCAACCAGGTCAATAAAAAGAATAGGAGTAGCTTCATGTCGTCCTCCACCAAATCATATTATTACCAATTATACCACATGGGTATAAGGGACCGATAATAACAGCGGAGGAATCTATACTGCTTAACGATAAAAAGAGACTGCCCAAATATGGACAGCCCCGGCAAATTTATGGCGACATGTTTTAAAAATGTTATTGGTAACTGCGAGTTGGACCACCTGGAATAGAATGTCCGAAAGAAGTGGAACCTGCAGATCCAACGTTAGATGCACTCATTCTGATCGATCCGGGAATCGATGAGCCCGCGCCGGACAATCCAGTTATTGATGGACCCATGCCGGACATACCGGATATTGAGGAGCCTATGCTGGACGAACCAGGAATTGATGTGCCTATCCCCGCTGTTCCAATGCTTCCTTGGCTGTAACCCGATTGACCGTAGGTTTGACCTCCATAGGTGCTGTGGCCAATCCCAGTTTGCCCGAAGCCTGTGCCTACATTCATTGAATGCATGCCACTTTCGACTTGACCGGCCAATTGAATAACACGTTGGTATTGCTGCATTGAAGTTTGATGACCTTGTAAGGCCGTTTGGATCGTTTGTGCGGCTCTGCGTTCGCGCTGTGCCAATTCTTCAAGCTGAGTAGCGTTGCGCTGCTCTTGCTCCAGCATTTGCTGATACATGGCGGTTGCTTGACGTGTTTGTTGTTCTAATTGGCGCATCGTTTGCTCAATTTCACGGATTTGCTGACTGACGTTGGTGTACATAAATTGGATTCCTCCTCTGATAATTTGGTGGTTATTTAGCCACAGTTAGGTTGCCCGTGGAAGGCGGTGATATGCATTTTTAGGCAGGTAAGTGCGGCCCCTAAAAATAGCCTATAAATTACAATAATGATGCTAATCTCATTAGTTTATTGACATCAGGATCACTCGGAATTCGTTATGTGGAGGCAAAAAGATTCACCATGAGCAATGAGCCGGTCTATTTTGACAATAAACTAGAACAATTCTCTTGGGCTTGACCCCAGCGGGAATTGTCTTTTGAGCTACAGAATGGAAAAAATTCGCAAAGCGTGACGATGTTTAGTGCTCCTGCATTAGACAGGATTTCAGCGGAACAGATACGCATTAAGCTAAAGTAAATATATCTGGATAACATCTTGGGCAATAGCCATCGACCGGTTTGACAGAGGTATGAGGTTGTGTGATAATATTGACTAACGACCGATCGGTAGGGAGGTGAAGGACTTGAGTCAGACTAAAATACGTGATGTTGCTCTTTCCCATTTTGCGAGCTACGGATATGAAGGGGCCTCCCTGAGCAAAATTGCTGAAGAAGTGGGCATAAAGAAGCCAACGATTTATTCCCATTACAAAGGGAAAAACGATTTGTTTTTGACGGCTGTAAGGTATGTTTTCCAACTGGAAAGAAGAAAAGTATTGTCGTATTTCAAAATGGCCCAGGTCAAGCCTTTGAAGGAGAAATTAGAGGGCTTTTTTACCATGATTGAGGAAGGTTTCAATAACTCTTACACCACGAAGTTTTTGCTTAGGGTTTCATTTTTTCCGCCAGCTGCATTAATGGACGAGGTGATGACTCTTGCTAACTCCTTTATTGACGGGCTCCATCGGCAATTGATCAAACTCATGAAATACCATCAAAAGCAAGGTGAGTTTGCCGGCATAGAGATTGAGGAAGCAGCCCTGGCTTATGTGACAATGGTAGACGGCGTTCTTGTTGAGCTCCTGTTTGCTGGAAATCACCGTTTCAGGAAGCGGGTAGAGGCGGCTTTTCCAATTTACTGGAGCGGCATTCATTGTATGGCTGACAAGATAAAGGAGAACAGACCATGAATCGTCATTGGTTAAGCGTTATAGCTGCGGGAATACTCGAGGTTATTTGGGTAACGGGACTTAAGCACTCAAGTTCTATTCTCGAATGGGGGATCACCCTTCTAGCCATCATAATTAGCTTTGTTGTGCTTACAAATGCTTCAAAGCACCTTCCGGTAGGGACGGTGTATGCCGTATTTACCGGTATTGGTACGGCAGGAACTGTGCTTATTGAAATAATCATTTTTGGGGAGCCGTTTAGTTTCATCAAAATCGTATTAATCGTTATCCTGCTGAGCGGAGTCATCGGCCTGAAACTGGTAACGGGCGAGCAGGCAGAAAGTAAAGGTGAGGCATAATGGCTTGGATAGCTGTTTTTATCGCCGGATGCCTGGAGGTTGTAGGAGTTATTGGGATGAAGCGCCTTGCGCTTAAGAAGTGGGATGGGGCTTTTTACATGATCATATCCTTCTGCATTAGCCTGTGGCTCCTTTCGTATGCGATGCGGACGCTGCCGATGGGCACGGTTTACGGGGTCTGGACGGGCATTGGTACAGTAGGTTCAACGTTGACAGGGATGTTCCTATATGGCGAACCGAAGGAGTGGAAAAGACTTCTGTTTATTTCCATGATTCTTGGGTCCGCAGTAGGGTTAAAATTGTTGTCGTAGAGGCCCATGCCATCGGCGCGAGAGCCGACATCAATTACAGAGGGCAAAGAGTTTTCTTCGCGTTTTTGCACGCTGGCCATGATATATACTTCATTTGCCATTGAAACAAAGTAGAATTAAAGGGTAGCCTCTGATACAATATCTTCATAAAGCTTGAAGGAGCGGTACTATGAATAGTGAGCTAAAGGTACTACTGCAGTCAGTGATGCGTGAAGAGCTCAAGCCGGTTAATGAGCAGTTACATGAGCTAAGAACAGAGCAGCAGGCAATAAAACTAGATATTCAAGAGATTAAGGAAGATCAACACCTGATTAAACGCGCAGTGCTAGAAACAAATGACCGCTTAATCAATGTCGAATCAATTTTGGAAAATCAGCATAGAATCATTGAACTTCTCTCTACGCGCTCCATCCAGCAGGAAGCTGAACTGAAAAGAATCAAGTAAATCGATCCGGTGCCGACGCATCGGATTTTCTTTTTTCCTATGCCGCTACACTGCTCATCATTGCGAAGTGAAAGCTTGGTAGAGCTATGAATAATAAGCACATTCTCCGTCCACAAACTCCGTCCACAAATAAAAAAAGACAAAAGCCCTCGTAGAAAATGCTTGCTACAAAGGCTTTTGTCCGGGCGCCCCTCGCGGGACGCCCATCATGGGAGAGGAGAAACCGGACGAAGAGCTTATGGGGAAACGTAAGTCTTCTCCGCGGTTGTCTACGACATTTGGTGATGTCGATATTTCAAGTTTGTCCGGGCCTACCGGATTTATACATGAAACCGAAAAAATGTTATGAAGTTTTTCGTTTTTCATTCCTGGCGGTATTGTGGTACGATATCGACGTGGAATTTTCAGGCATATATAAGGGTGTGAACATTCATGAGAGTCATTTCGGGCAGTGCCCGGGGAAGAACGTTGAAGGCTGTCCCAGGGATGGGAACAAGGCCGACGACCGACAAGGTCAAGGAAGCGATCTTCAGCATCATTGGCCCATACTTTGACGGCGGTGCCGTGCTGGATTTATTTGCAGGCACAGGAGGCTTAGGAATAGAGGCGCTCAGTCGCGGTATGGACAAGGCTGTATTTATTGATAAGGAGTACAAAAGCATCGAGACGGTCCGTAGCAATCTTAAAGCAGCCGGCTTGGAGGATCAGGCCGAGGTGTATAAAAATGATGCCGAGCGAGCGCTTAAGGCACTTTCCAAACGGGAGGCAGCCTTCGATCTGGTGTTTCTCGATCCGCCCTACCGGTTAAAGATTGGGGACGCGCTCATGAAGCAGATGGACGAGCTGAAGCTGCTAAGGCGGCAGGCAACGGTCGTACTGGAATACGAGTCCTCCTACATTTATCCCGATCGTTTCGGGAGTTTTACACAACTGCGTAAAGCGGAATACGGCGAGACGACCGTATCGATCTACGTTTACGATCAAGAGTCAGGCTCGGTTTAGAACGGGCAAAGATAGGAGGAATTACAGCATGAATGAACGGCGGAATTCGCCGCGAATTGCAGTCTATCCCGGCAGCTTTGATCCGGTAACAAAGGGTCATATGGATATCATTCAGCGGGCATCACGTCAATTTGACAAGCTGATTGTTGCGGTGCTTAACAATTTAAGCAAGAAGCCTTTATTTACGGTTGAGGAACGGAAGCTGCTCCTTGCAGAGGTTACTGCTCATTTGCCAAATGTTGAGGTTGATAGCTTCCGAGACCTGCTGGTGAACTATATGGACTACAAGCAGGCGCATGTCATTGTGCGGGGAATCCGCTCAGTGACAGATTTTGAATATGAGCTTCAGCTCGCTTCTACGAATCATAAGCTAAATAGTGAAGTAGAGACGATTTTTATGATGACCAATCCGAAATACTCCTATTTAAGCTCCAGTGTGGTGAAGGAAATCGCCAGCTTCCACGGGGATGTAAGCGATCTAGTTCCTCCGGAAGTGGATCGTGCGATGCGTAAAAAATTTCCCGATAAACCGAGTGGAGATTAATGCTCACTGCTGCGACGCCACACATAAGCAATAGCTAAAATACCTAAAGTAAGCAATCCAAGCATCCAGAATTGCCATTCCATCACCCCGATAGCAAGGCTCCAATTCGGCAGCCAAGCCGTTGGGGTGTCGCTCCATAAAGCGTAGCCTTTGTTCTCGGCGTAAGCGGGAAGTGAGCCGGGCAGCCACGTGCTTAGCGGTTTCCATGAGAGAAGTGTAATGATATAAGCGTAGGCTCCATGAAGCAGACGGTTGACTAGAAAAGACCGCTCACGAATGCCCGCTGGACCTAAGACGGCCCGGACCTGTAGATATGCGCATAAACCGCTCCATCCGAGCGAGGCGCTGAGCATAGCCGCCAGAATTACCGGAGGAATCGCCAAGGATGAAGTTTGAGACATCGCATATGTACCAAGGTGTACTTCAAGCAAATTCTTTACTACAACAGGAATGATTTGACCCGGCAGGGCTTGAAGGATGACATGGATGATGACCGCAAAAATAAGCATATATCCGCCGATAATCATTAAGGTCTGAACACCAGTGGTAACCGAGTCTCCTAAGAGCTTTCCAAAGCTCCTCCCGTCCTCTTGTCGGGCTCGTTCCATATGCCTGATGGCTACGCGAAGCCTAGAATGGTTAGGCCCGGTGAGGACAACTGCGTCTGCTTGCTCTTTTGTCGCATGTGAGGGAGTAAAGACGTGCATGGTAAATCCAGCTGCGATTCCAGCTGCCCAGTGGATGCCGAGAAGTAGTAAGCCTAGCTCAGGCCGGCCCAAAAAGCCCGCTCCAATGACAACTACTATGAGCATAGGACTGCAATAGTGGGACGCGCCGGTGATTCTTTCTGCTTCATGCGCAGAGATTCTACCTTGTTTGTATAACGTGGCTGCGGCTTCGGCGGCTGCAGGGAAACCGGCGGTCATCCCCAGCGGCAGCAACCAGCCGAAAGTACCGGGAAGGCCGAGCAATCTGCGAGTAAAAGGTTCAAGTAAGAAGCCAAGTCCATGAGCGAATCCGCCAGCTATCAGCATTTGTGAAAGTACGACAAAAGGCAGTAAAGCCGGAAAAACGACCCTCCACCAGATGGTGAGCCCTTGGCCTGAGGCTTTAAAGGCCTCGCTGGGGTCATAGACGACACAAATGACGAGCAGGACAGCGAGAAGTCCGGTAACAGCCGTGGAAAATCTACTTTTGTTTTCAGCAGCAAGGTTAATGCGGTTCATAAGTATTCACCTTCTTCATATGTAGATGTTACAAAGGTTTCAAAGCATACATAGTACATGCTATGCGAAAGGCGTGGTTCACAGACTACTGGAATCTTGCTTAATGTTTGTTGCCGGTGGATTACAGTCCATTGCCTTATTGGAAGGGAGGAGAGCAAGATGAGACAAACGAAATCTAAAACTATCAAAACGGCAGCCTATTTATTAACGCTCGCCGTAATCATTTATGTTGTCGTATACATGAACACGCCGTATATGATCAATCAGCCAGGGACAGCGGAAGAGATCAAACCGATGGTAAGCATTAAGGCGGGGGACCATGAGGAGAAGGGGACTTTTATGCTGACAACGGTGTCCGTCAGCTATGCTAATGTATGGATGCTGGCCACATATCGCTTCAACAAGAACGCGGAGCTCGTCCGAAAGGAGCCGGACCGCGACGATGAAGAATACGAAACACAGCAGCATTACTATATGAGCAGCTCCCAATCCAGTGCAATTATGGCGGCCTATCACAAAGCCGGCGTGAAATATAACGTTGTCTCGGAATATGTTTTTATCGTGGGCATATCCAAGGAAAACAAGCCTAAAGGAGATTTTCATTCCGGCGATATTATTAGAAAGGTGAACGGGCAGCCGGTAACCCGTTTTGAGGAATTGAGCGCACTCTTAAAAGATAACAAACCAGGGGACACCGTTCCGGTCCAACTGGAGCGTAATGGGAAAACCGTGGATGAGCAGGTGGAGCTCGTGCAAATCACGACCGCAGACGGTGTTCATAAAGCGGGGCTAGGAGTCAGCGTCGGAGAAGTCCGCAAAGTTGAGCCGACGGATAAGAGCAAAGAAGTAAACTTTGCGAATACTCAAATCGGGGGCCCTTCTGCCGGGCTCATGTTTACGTTGGAAATTTATAACCAGCTTACACCTGGGGACTTGAGCAAGGGCTACCGGATTGCCGGAACAGGGACGATCGCCGAGGATGGGACCGTAGGCCCCATCGGCGGAGTGCAGTTTAAAATCGTGGCTTCGGACCGGGAGAAGGCGGAAATATTTTTTGTGCCGGAAGAGAATTATAAAGATGCGAAGGCCAAAGCCGAGAAGATCGGCTCGAAGATGAAGCTCGTACCGGTTCAAAAACTGGATGATGCCCTTGATTATATCAAGGAGCTTCCGCCAAAAGCCTAAAAACCACCTTGGCTATCTTGAAAAACATGCGTGCATGAAAAATTCATGTATTCACTAACTGAGGTATCGTGTGATTGGGATGGGGTGTGGTACTTAAATGTATTTTGTGCATTTATTTTTTGAATTTGAGCGAACTTCGCGAGGTTAACTGTATAAAGTGCATCTAAATCGAGGTGAATTTTCAGACCTTTCATACTTAAGTCGATTTAGATGCATCTTTTACAATTACACAAACAAAAAAGGGGAAAAATCCAAAATTAGATGTAGAAAATGCAGCTATTGAGATCACGTAATGCGGATAGGCGGCTGGCGGTAATCGCGAAGCAGTTCCGCCATGTCCCGCCGCTGCATCGCATTGGCATAGGCGGCGGAAGCTTTAATATCAAGCTCGAGCTGAGGGTGAGAAAGCTCTGCAGCCCGGGTTACTACTGGCAGCGTTGCTACCTGCTTCATCTTCTTTAGGATCTGCTGCCCCTTCGCACTGAAACCGAGAACCCGCAGATATGCTGGCCCTTGCGCTAACGCAGAAGGAGCGAGTAGGGTTCTAGGATGCTGCAGCAGGACATGCAGCAGCGTTCGCTGCAGCTTGGTGTGCGTGTAGCGTTTGGTCTTCAGCCGTCTGAGCAACTCGGCAACTGTCGGCTGAGAAAGCTGAGGGATCAGCTTCTTGATCCGGTACTCCAGCCCTTCGGTCATTTCGTGATGGGCGGCGAGCTCCTCGGGAGAGGAGAGGAGCAAGCGGTGGTACAGGGGCCCGGCAAAGTTCTCCCAGGTGACGGGCCCTCTGCCCGCGGCGAATTCGCGGGCAAGGATGTCCGCCGTGTAAGGCGGAAGGTACGGCGCGGCCGCGGCAAAGCCGCCCGCGCCCGCGATCAGTCCGCGCACGGCGGTAGCGCTGGCGATGGCGCCGTCCCGGGGCGCCGTATCGCGGTGTTCCGCGGCGACGCGCCGGACGGTGACCGGCGCGATACCGCTGCGGAGCCGCCGCAGCGCGATGAGGTAGTGCAGCCCAAGGCTGTTGTTGGGCTGCTCCAGGAGCGCCTGCGCTGCGGCGGAGTCCATGCCCGCGGAGCCGCCCAGCGTGCGCGCGGCCGCTGCGGCAAAGGCGGCGGGGTAGCTCGCCCCGGTGGCGAGCTCCTCCGCGACCGCCGCCTTCAGGGCGCTGCTCTCGCAGGCCAGCCGCTCAGCCAGCGGCTGAAGCTGCTCCAGCGCCCCGGCTTCGCTGCCGAAGCACAGATGCGTCGTGACCCCCGTCGCATGGAGCAGCGCCACCGCGCCGTAGGCAAACCACTCCGCAGGCTGCGCCGCATACGCGATCGGCAGCTCCAGTACGACGTCGGCACCGAGGCGCAGCGCCATCTCTGCCCGAGCCCACTTACTAACGAGCGCCGGCTCTCCGCGTTGCAGAAAGTTGCCGCTCATGACGACTATCGCCGCATCAGCGCTGGTTAGACGCTTTGCCTCAGTAAAATGGTAAACATGTCCATGATGCAGCGGATTATATTCGACAATGATTCCAACGATGGTCAAGCTTTGTCAGCTCTCCTTTACGATCCATGTTTTACTATAATGTACCACCCAATATACCATGAAACCGTTCCAAAGCTGAAATGCCAGCTTGATATGCAAGCTGAATATAAGTAAGACAAGCATGTATTGTTGTTGACAAAACTTACTTGAAATCGGTATAATTATTTTTGTTTGTTTGGAGTGATGCTGATGTTATTATTTTTTCGTCAGGTAGCTTCATCCGAAGCGCCCGTGAAATTCCATACGGCGTTGGATGTAAGCCATGTTATCAAAGGGCGTAAAGACATTACAGGAATCGAACCACTTCAAGTTGACCTAGCCGCAGAGTCTTCTGACGGAGAGATTATTGAAGTTCAAGGGACGTTAAGCACTGAATTGGACATGACCTGTTCAAGATGTCTTAAACCTTTGAAACACGCCGTTACGGCCGAATTTACAGAGCGCTTCAAACAAAGCGACGATCCCGAGACGGATATGCAAGCGCAGGATGAAGACGACGATCTAGAATACGTGACCGGGGAGAAGATCGACCTTGTACCGTATATAGAAGAGACGTTATTACTCAATCTGCCGTTTGCCGCTGTATGCAAGGATACCTGTAAAGGACTTTGTCCCATTTGCGGGGCCGATCGAAATGAACGGGAATGCGGCTGCAATACCGATAAGATCGATCCGCGTCTGGCAGCACTCGGCGATTTTTTCAAAAAGTAAGTTGTAACCAGGCGAATAAAGAGCATACCGGAACAAGGTTGACTTGAATAAGGAGGTGGGAACCATGGCAGTACCTCAACGGAGAACGTCCAAAACGCGTCGCGACAAACGCCGCACGCATTTCAAATTGGCTGTGCCGGGCATGGTAAAATGTGAACAATGCGGAGAATTGAAGCTTGCTCACCACGTATGCAAAGTTTGCGGAACATACAAATCGAGAGAAATTATCAACCAATAATTTCACTAGAGCTCAAAAGGTAGTACTTCATTTCGATGAGGTACTATTTTTTTGTCTCGAAAATAATTTGACACGCATTGTTAACATTTTTAAGTCCAGTTCGGGCAAGCTTTTCTTTGTGTTTAGACTGAAACATGGAAAGCACAATGCCGTTTTTCCCTTTCTTTTTAGGACAGGATGCTATATACTCGGATTAGTACCAGGTTCTAAAGGGATTTTTCTTCACTTTGTTTTTTATACTTAAGACTACATAGAGCAGCGCTTGAAGCAGCGCTTTTTGCAAAATAGATTTTCACTAATTACCTGTGATCAGGGGGGATACCCATCGAACGTTTGCCCAAAAGGGCGAGACAGCAGCAGCTCGTCCAGATGATAGAAGACAATCCGTTTGTTACGGATCAGGAGCTGACCCGGCAGCTTAAAGTCAGCATACAGACAATTCGGCTTGACCGGATGGAGCTGGGGATCCCGGAGCTGCGGGAACGGATGAAGCTGATGGCGGAGCGCTCGTACGACCAAGTTCGTTCCTTGCCGCTCCACGAAGTAATCGGGGAGATCGTTGATTTACAGTTAGATAAAAGCGGTATCTCTATTTTTGAAATCCGTGACGAGCACGTGTTCTCTCGTACAGGTATTGCCCGTGGTCATCACGTGTTCGCTCAAGCCAACTCACTTGCCGTTGCCGTTATTAATGACGAAATCGCCTTAACTTTCTCGGCGGATATACGATTTATCCGGTCGGTACACCTAGGGGAGAAATGTATAGCTAAGGCGTATGTAAGACCTTCCGCTGGCCATGGAGGCAAGGCGAAGGTTGAAGTATTTACTTATGTGGGCGAGGAAATGGTGTTCCAAGGCAACTTTGTTATCTACCGTTCTACCGGAGATGATAATCATGAAGGAGGAAAACATCATGAAGATCGCCATTGATGCCATGGGCGGAGATCATGCGCCCCAAAGCACCGTGGAAGGCGCTTTAGCCGCCGCCAAGGAGTGGAGCGACATCGAAATCGTTCTCGTCGGAAATGAGGCGGTGCTTGCGCCTATGCTGAAGGATGCACCAGCTAATCTGCGCATTCATCATGCTTCGGAGGTAATTGATGCGGACGATGAACCAGTCAAGGCCGTGAGACGCAAAAAGGACGCATCTATGGTCGTAGCTGGGCGCCTCGTTCGCGAAGGCGAAGCAGCAGCGATGATATCTGCTGGCAACACCGGAGCGTTGATGACGACAGGACTGCTCGTGGTCGGACGATTGGAAGGAATCGAACGGCCGGCGCTGGCGCCGATGATTCCTACAGTGGATGAGCGCGGCGTGCTTGCGCTAGACCTTGGCGCTAACATGGATGCGAAGCCGGAACATCTTGCACAGTATGCCTTGATGGGCAGCATTTACCGTGAAAAAGTGCACGGAATATCCAAACCGCGCGTTGGTCTTCTGAATGTTGGCACGGAAGCGATGAAGGGAAATGAATTGACAAAGGCGGCGTTTCCACTGTTAGAGTCGTTGCCAATCAACTTTGTGGGCAATGTAGAAGCTCGCGATATTTTGACCGGGGCTTGCGATGTGCTCGTGTGCGACGGATTTGCTGGCAATATTTTATTGAAATCGCTGGAGGGTACAGCGGGCACGATGTTCTCGATTCTTAAGCGGGAATTTACGAAATCATGGAAAAATAAGCTGGCGGCAGCAGTCCTGATGCCGTCGCTGCGCAGCATGAAGAAGACGCTTGATTATAAAGAGCATGGTGGAGCTCCGCTACTTGGTCTTAGCGGGCTCGTGGTTAAGGGGCATGGCTCCTCCGACGGAGGAGCGATCAAAAATGCTGTCCGTCAAGCACGAACGGCACTGCAAAGTCGGTTAACAGAAAGCATAGCACGGGAAATCAGCGGGAAGTGAGTGAACAAATTGACTAAATTTCGTTCAGTAGGAATTATTGGAACCGGAAAATATGTTCCGGAAAAAGTGTTGACTAATGCCGATTTGGAAAAGATGGTAGATACGAATGACGAGTGGATCGTATCGCGGACAGGGATTCGAGAGCGTCATATCGCAGCTCCGGAACAGGCGACCTCCGATTTGGCTTATGAAGCTGCTGTACGGGCGCTGAAGTCTGCAGGGATTACTGCGGAGGAACTTGAACTCATTATTGTGGCTACGGTTACGCCGGATACGACGTTCCCATCCACGGCTTGCATTTTGCAGGATAAGCTTGGTGCTAAGAAAGCAGCTGCTTTTGACTTGTCCGCCGCTTGCTCGGGATTTGTATATAGCATGGCCACAGCCAATGGCTTCATTCAAACGGGAATGTACAAAAACGCGCTCGTGATCGGCGCGGACACCTTGTCCCGTATTACAGATTATACGGACCGCAACACCTGCGTGCTCTTCGGTGACGGTGCCGGGGCAGTAGTGCTTGGCGAAGTACCAGAAGGACGTGGCTTCCTTTCCTTTGATCTAGGTGCAGAGGGGTCCGGGGGAACTTTGTTAAAGCTCGAGGCAGGCGGTTCCCGTATGCCAGCTTCGGAGGAAACGGTTCAAGGACGCAAGCATTTTATTTATATGAATGGGCGCGAGGTGTTTAAATTCGCTGTTCGCGTTATGGGTACCGCAACCGAAGAAGTACTTCGCAAAGCCGGAAAGACCAAAGAGGACATCGATCTCTTTGTTCCGCACCAGGCCAACATTCGGATTATTCAATCGGCGATGCAGCGCCTCGATTTGCCGGAAGAGAAATGCGTCATTAATGTTGATAAATACGCCAACACATCGGCTGCATCCATTCCGCTCGCCTTGGTTGAAGCCGCTGAGAGCGGACGTATCAAGGAAGGCGACACCGTTTTGCTCGTCGGATTCGGCGGCGGACTCACATGGGGAGCTTCCGTGATCGTTTGGTAATGCGTGACAATCAATTATTTTCACCGGACTTTTGAATAGGGAGTGCACATGATGGGCAAATTGGCTTTTGTTTTTCCAGGACAGGGTTCTCAAAGTGTTGGAATGGGTAAGGATATATATGACAGCGTTCCCGCATCCCGTAAATATTTCGAGGTTGCCGAGGAGAAGCTCGGATTTCCGTTAACTAAACTAATTTTTGAGGGGCCTGAAAGTGAGTTGAAGCAAACGGCCAATACACAGCCGGCATTGCTGACGACCAGTGTGGCGTTGTATGATGCATTGGCAGCCAAGGGCTTAGCTCCGGATTATGTAGCTGGGCACAGCTTGGGTGAGTACAGCGCGCTTACGGCGGCTGGCGTATTGTCTTTTGAGGATGCTGTGACGATCGTACGAGCTCGGGGCGAGTTTATGGAACAAGCGGTTCCGGGTGGTCAAGGGGCCATGGCTGCCGTGCTCGGAGCTGAACGTGAAGCTCTGGCTGGCCTGTGCTCGGACATTTCTGCTAACGGAGCTCTTGTGGAGCTGGCCAATGTAAACTGTCCTGGACAAATCGTTGTTTCGGGCAGCAAGGAGGGCGTGGCAGAAGTCGTAGAACGGGTCAAGGAAATCGGCGCCAAAAGAGCGATTCCTCTTGAAGTAAGCGGTCCGTTTCATTCCTCGCTCATGCGTTCCGCAGCCGACCGGTTAGGCGAAAAGCTCAAGACAGTTACTTTTAAAGATGCCTCCGTACCGGTAGTAGCCAATGTAACAGCAGGGCCGGTGCAAAAAGGCTCGGACATCTCCAAGCTGCTCGTCGAGCAGGTATATTCGCCTGTGCTCTGGGAAGATAGCATCGCTTGGTTGATCGCGCAAGGCGTTGATACCTTCGTTGAAATAGGCCCAGGTAGCGTGCTTGCCGGGTTGATCAAGAAGATTGACAAATCGGTACGAATTTTGAATGTGAATAGTATAGAAAGTCTGGAAAAAACCGCTGCGGAGCTGATGTAAACAGTCAACTTTAGAGGGGTTTGTTAATGAAACGGTCGCCGCAAAGGAATTGTAGTCACACCTGATAATTAGCGTTGCTGCTTCAAGGGTAGCGGTGAGAAGGATCGGTGGGTTAATTTCATGAATGGCGAACGTGGAGGCGGACAACTAAGATTGCTGTATATTTTGCAGCTCCGTTAGGAGTGGCCGTACTAGACTGAAGGTCGTTTGCCCTGTAAATTGGGAAAGGAGATGATATTGGATGACAAAACCGCTTCAAGGCAAGACAGCGCTTGTCACGGGAGCTTCTCGGGGCATTGGTCGCAGCATTGCTCTTGCATTCGCGGAGGCCGGTGCGGACGTTGCTGTCAATTATGCCGGGAATGCCGAGGCAGCCGCTTCGGTGGTGGCTGAAATTGAGGCGTTGGGCGTTAAAGCGTTTTCCGTTAAAGCTCATGTAGGCAGCATCGAGGAATTTGAGACTATGGTCAAGGCGGTACTCGACGCTTGGGGCCGGATCGATATTCTTGTGAATAACGCCGGGATTACAAGAGATAATTTAATTATGCGCATGAAAGAGGACGAATTCGACCAGGTGATCGAAACGAATCTAAAAGGCGTATTTAACGGGATTAAAGCGGTAACTAGGCCGATGATGAAGCAACGCTTCGGGCGTATCATCAACATTTCTTCGGTTGTTGGGGTGATAGGTAATGTGGGCCAAGCTAACTACGTAGCTGCAAAAGCCGGCGTGATCGGCCTTACAAAAGCTTCTGCTCGTGAGCTGGCTTCAAGGAATATTACCGTGAACTGCGTTGCCCCAGGTTTTATCAAAACCGATATGACGGATGAGCTGTCCGAGGAGCTGCGTCAAGGAATGCTAAGTAATATCCCTCTTGGCAGATTGGGACAGCCTGAAGAGATTGGAAATGTCGCCGTATTTCTCGCTTCCGATAGCGCGTCTTATATGACGGGACAAACCCTCCATGTGGATGGCGGAATGTACATGTGATTTCGCTTTCCTAGCTTCTATGGCATTTTAAGTTTAATTCTCGTATAATACCAAAGAGGAGGTGAACCGGATGTCCGATGTATTGGATCGCGTAAAACGCATTGTAGTGGATCGCCTCGGCGCAGATGAAGCCGAAGTGACACTGGAAGCGTCTTTTAAAGACGATTTGGGTGCTGATTCGCTCGACGTGGTTGAGTTGGTCATGGAACTCGAAGATGAATTCGATCTGGAAATTTCAGACGAAGATGCAGAGAAGATTACGACCGTAGGTGAAGTTGTAAACTACATACAATCTCATACCTAAAGTCATTCTAAAGTCCCGTACCTCCTTATAGCAGGCGGGACTTCTCCTCATCTTCCAACGTATATTCTTTTTTTCTGTATAAGAGTTTGTATATTGCACATGAAGTCCATACGAGGTGAATGTGTTTGAAGCATAGAGTAGTAATCACGGGGATCGGTGCTGTAACGTCTCTCGGTCACGATCTGGATACATTCTGGAACAACTTGGTTCAAGGAAAGTCCGGTGTCTCCAAGATCGAATCGTTTGATGTCAGCGAATATCCGACCCAAATTGCCGCTTCGGTGAAGGATTTTAATCCTGAAGATTATGTTGACCGCAAGGAAGCTCGTAAAATGGACCGTTTCGTCCAGTTTGCCGCAGCGGCGGCCAAAAATGCTCTTGCCGACAGCGGATTGAATATCGCTGAACAAGCGGACCCAGAACGGGTAGGCGTTATGATCGGCTCAGGTATCGGGGGCCTTGGTACATGGGAGGATCAGCATAACATCTTGCTGCAAAAAGGTCCTAAAAGGGTTAGTCCTTTTTTTATACCCATGATGATTGCAAACATGGCTTCCGGACATGTGTCGATTTTGTTTGGTGCTAAGGGGCCAAACACGACAGCGGTGACTGCGTGCGCGACCGGAACTCATTCCATTGGTGATTCGTACAAGCTGATTCAGCGCGGCGATGCCGATGTGATGATTTGCGGCGGCGCGGAAGCAACGATCCGCCCGACCGGTCTCGCAGGCTTTTGTTCGATGCGGGCGATGTCTACCCGTAACGATGAGCCAGAGAAGGCAAGTCGGCCATTTGATATGGAACGCGACGGGTTCATTATGGGCGAAGGTTCGGGCATTCTTATTCTTGAATCGCTTGAGCATGCCCAAAAGCGTGGAGCTAAAATTTATGGTGAAATTATTGGTTACGGCTTGAGCGGAGATGCTCATCATATGACCGAACCGGATCCAAACGGACCGGAACGCTGCATGAAGATGGCAATCCGCGATGCCGGGCTTGAGCCGGAGCAAATTGACTATATTAACGCGCACGGGACTTCTACCCCGGTTGGCGACCGGTCTGAAACGATCGCCATCAAACGCGCGCTTGGTGATCACGCCTATAAAGTTGCGATCAGTTCGACGAAATCGATGACAGGTCACCTGCTCGGAGCAGCAGGCGGCGTAGAGGCAGTTATTTGTGCCTTGACGATTCAAAATGGCGTTATTGCACCAACCATTAATCTGGAACATCCGGACCCGGAATGCGACTTGGATTATGTTCCGAATGAAGCCAGACATGCCGATGTGAAAGTCGCAATGTCTAACTCCTTCGGATTTGGCGGACATAACGCCACAATCATTTTGAAGAAATTCGAAGCATAAGGGGTTAAGTTTGGTGAATGGAGATCTAAAGCAGTTACAGCATAAACTACAACTGGTATTCCATAATCGGCAGTTATTGAAACAGGCCTTCACCCATGCATCTTACGTCAATGAGCACCGCTTCAGCCAACATGAGGATAATGAACGCCTGGAGTTTTTGGGCGATGCTGTTCTTGAACTCACAGTTTCGGAGCATTTGTATCGGCTATTTCCGGATCGTCCTGAAGGGGAATTGACCAAACTGCGTGCTGCGCTTGTTTGTGAGCCTTCGCTCGTAAAATTCGCGGAAAGCCTGGAGTTTGGTCAGTATGTTTTGTTGGGCAAAGGTGAAGAGTTAACAGGAGGCAGAACCAGACCGGCGCTTTTGGCCGATGTGTTTGAATCCTTTATCGGTGCGTTATACCTGGATCAGGGCCTGGAAGTAGTTACTGCCTTTCTTCATCGCCATGTATTCTCTCAATTATCACTGGATGGAAAACTGCAGACTAGCGATTACAAGACAGAACTGCAGGAATTGACACAGCACCATAACATGGGGACGCTGGAATACCGAATTGTTGAAGAACGGGGACCGGCGCACGAGCGCGAATTCGTCTCGGAAGTATGTATGGAGGGGCGAGCGCTTGGCCGAGGAACTGGGAGATCCAAGAAGGAAGCGGAGCAGCAGGCTGCAGCCGAAGCTCTGAATTTGCTTAAGGCGTCGTATAATTAAATCGTTTTTTATTATTAAAGGAAAGGCTGCCCGACTTGGTCTAAAACCAGGCCATGGGGCAGCTTTTTTTATTAGTGGCCTATAGGCCTGGACAGTATCAACCGAAGATTCAATGTGAATTTTTGAAATATCTCTAGGCTTTTGGAATGTTGAATTTACCACTTCATAAATTTAACAGGAGAACCTCCCGTTATTTTTGGCAAAAAGGGTAGATTGGACTGAATTAACAGGAAAACCTCCTGTTAATATAACTAATATAGGCTGTATTAGGGATAATGCGCTATATTAGCAGGAGAATTTCCATCTAATTTCTTTCTAACCGGTGATCCATGGTTAATTAGCAGGAGGAATTCCATCTAATATTTCTTCAGTCGGTGATCGGTTCAAATTAGCGTGAGGATTTCAGATTGTTGAGAAAACCCCGAGTTTCATCGTAAGTGTTGATTCGGTGGTTCCTAAGCCAAGCAGAGGAATAGGGGGGGCATTTCAAAAGGCTCTTTCTTGACTCATAACAATCCTACTCCAATATGCCCATGTAGTTCCTTGAACGCCTGTCCTCAGGAGCTTTTTGTGTGTTACAATAGTCGTTAGAGGTGATCGTGAACGTATGTTTCTGAAACGGATAGAGTTAGCTGGCTTTAAGTCATTTGCCGACAAGACAGAAATGGAGTTTGTCCGCGGCATTACCGCCGTGGTTGGTCCTAACGGTAGTGGCAAAAGCAACATTTCCGACGGCATCCGCTGGGTGCTGGGGGAACAAAGTGCCAAATCGCTGCGCGGCGGCAAAATGGAGGACATTATTTTCGCGGGTAGCGACGCGCGCAAAGCGGTTAATTTCGGGGAGGTATCGCTGACGCTGGATAATATCGACCAGGCTCTGCCGCTCGATTTTAGCGAAGTTACCGTTACACGGCGGGTACATCGCAGCGGCGACAGCGAGTACTTTATCAATAAGCAGTCTTGCCGGCTTAAGGATATTACCGAGTTGTTTATGGATACTGGAATCGGTAAGGAAGCCTACTCTATCATCGGCCAAGGTCGGATTGAGGAGATTTTGAGTACCCGTTCGGAGGATCGCCGTGGCATATTTGAAGAAGCTTCGGGCATCGTCAAGTACAAAAGCCGGAAGCGCGACGCCCGGCGCAAACTGGATGAGACCGAACAAAATTTACTGCGCATTCACGATCTGGTGAGTGAACTGGAGGATCAAATTGAACCGCTGAAGGAGCAATCCGAGAAAGCGCTGAAATATAAAGATTTGCGTGAGCAGTTGAAAAATAAAGAGATTTCGTTATATGTGCATCAAATTGAGCAAATACACGAAACGTGGAGCGAAGCTAACGCCAAGCTGGCCAAGCTTCAGGAAGAGCAGCTGGCGTTGTCTACGGTCGTATCCGCGCACGATGCCAAGCTGGAGAGCGACCGTTTGGCGCTTCGGCAAGTAGAGGATCAGATTGAGGTACTGCAGGCGCAACTGCTGGAGTATAGTGAAAAATTCGAAAAGAGCGAAGGTTACGGCGAAGTACTGAAGGAACGAGCCAAGCATCTGGCTCAAAACCGTGAACAGCTGCGGGAATCGCTTGCAGTCAGCGAGGAGCGTTTTGCTCAGCGTTCTTTGGAAATGAACGAACTTGCAGAAAAATTTACTGTCGCCGAGAAGCAGCTTTTGGAGCTGCGTAGCCAGCTTTCCGCTGAAGAAGCCAAGCTGATCGGTGTCACCGGCGGCATAAGCCAAGCTCAGGAGGAAGGGCTCAAGGGCCAACTCCTCGATGTTATCAACAGAATGGCTCAAACACGCAACGAAATTCACTATTCCGAGCAGCAGAAGGAAGGCGTTAAGCGCCGGATGGACCGTGCGGAAGAAGAGGGCGTGAAATGGCGCGATGAGCTGGAACGGCTTAAGGCGAGCAAAAAAGAGCTGGACGTCGTACTTGAGAAGCTTGGAAAAGAAATTGCCGATTTAAGAGGGCAGTTTATCAAAGAGAGCGAACGTTACCAGTCATTGCAGAAGCTCGTGGAAGAGAGCCAAAGCGGGATTCGTAAATGGGAGCAGAAGCGTGAAGGCCTGGTTTCCCGACGCGACACGATGAAGGAAATGGAAGACGACTACGACGGCTTTGTGCTTGGCGTAAAAGAAGTACTGAAGGCTGCCCGAAAATCCATATTGTCTGGCGTACATGGTGCAGTGGCAGAGCTCATTCGTGTCCCTGAGAAGCTGGAGATCGCGGTGGAAACAGCGCTTGGCGCCGCGATGCAGCACATCGTCATGGAGAACGAGGCAGTATCCCGGCAAGCGATATCTTTTCTGAAGCAGCGACAGCTCGGCCGGGCTACGTTTTTACCACTGGACGTTATTCGCCCTCGTCAAATATCCGCCTCTGACAAGAGATTGATGGAGGAAGCGGAAGGTTTTATCGGGATCGGCGCGGAGCTCGTCGGTTATGACTCGCGTTATGCGGACATCGTTGGCAGTTTGCTGGGCAATGTGGTGTTTGCCAGTGACCTGGAACGAGCTAATAAGATGGCGGCCCGCTGCCAATACCGTTTCCGGATCGTGACACTCGAAGGCGACGTCGTTAATGCCGGCGGTTCGATGACGGGGGGCAGCCAGCACCGTAAAAATAACAATTTGCTCGGCCGCAAACGTCAACTGGACCAACTCGCAAACGATATTCATGAGAGCGATGGGATGCTGGACAAGTTGCGCAAAGGGCTGACTGATCTGCGGGAGCAGCTGAGCCGTTCGGAGAAGGAGCTAACGAAGCTTCGCGAAGCCGGCGATACGAAACGTGTGGAGGAACAGTCACGCGCGGGTGACCTTAAGCAGTTAGAGCACGAATATCGCCATGTTTCAGAGCAGTTTGAGTTGTATGGACAGGAGAAGGGAACGTATCTCAAAGAGCTTGGGGACCTCGAAACGGCGAAAAAAGCGGCAGAGGAGCGGCTTGTTCAGCTTGAGAAAGAAGAACAATCCGTTCAGCAATCGATTAAGGCCGCAGAATTTGCACGCAAAGCAAGTGAATCTGCTAAGGAAGAGCTGCAGGACTTGCTGACTGATTTGAAGGTCCGTGAAGGTAAGCTTGATCAGGAATGTCAGTCGCTTCGTACGCAGCTGCGTCGTTCAGAGGAAGATTGCAAAATACAAGAGCGCGAGCTTGAACAGAACCGTAAAATTTTGCAATCCATCGAAGCGGATCTGCTGCAAAACGAGCAGCAAAGCGTAAATCAGCGTGAAGAACTCAATGATTTCAAGCTGAAGAAGGAACGCGCCGGGGAGCAGCTTGAGTTTGAGCGTGCATCTCGGGCAGTGCTCGTTAAGAAACTGGCGGACGGAGAGAACGAAACAAAAGAGCAACGGCTCGGTTTAAAGGCTGTAGAGGAACAGCTGCGGCAAACGGAAATTCAAGCGAACCGACTTGATGTAGAATTGGACAACATTTTACGGAAGCTTTCCGATGACTATGAACTGAGCTATGAACTCGCCAAGCAGCGCTATGCTGTGCCGGAGGACGTTCCACAGACTCAGGCTGACGTTAAAGAATTGAAACGACAGATAACCCTGCTAGGGGATGTGAATCTTGGTGCGATTGAGGAATATAATCGTGTTTCCGAGCGTTATCAGTTCCTCACGGTGCAGAAGGACGATTTGGTGGAGGCGAAAACGACGCTGTATCAGGTAATCCGTGAAATGGATGAGGAGATGTCCAAGCGTTTCAAAATGACATTTGACTCAATCCGTCGGGAATTCGGCATCGTTTTCACGAAGCTGTTTGGCGGCGGTCGGGCTGATCTAGTGCTGATCGATCCGGACAATTTGCTGGAGACCGGGATCGATGTCGTTGCCCAGCCGCCGGGGAAAAAGCTGCAAAACTTACAGCTTCTCTCCGGGGGAGAACGCGCCTTGACGGCGATGGCGCTGCTGTTTGCTATCCTGCAGGTGAAGCCTGTACCGTTTTGCGTTCTTGATGAAGTTGAAGCGGCACTGGATGAGGCGAACGTCGTTCGATTTGCTCAGTATTTACGGGAGTTTTCTGAACAGACGCAGTTTATCGTCGTGACTCACCGCAAAGGGACGATGGAGGAAGCGGATGTGCTTTACGGTGTAACTATGGAAGAAGGCGGCGTGTCCAAGCTCGTTTCGGTGAAGCTAGAGGACGAGGATACGGTGGAAATAGCCTAATCCGTCATGCGGGCGGGTACGGTTCTAGTTAACGATGTCAGAACCGTACCTTGGCTTCACCAGTGCTCATCAAGCGGCTCCATTATTGCTTAAGGTTGGCACAGTATGGCATAATGTGATTCGATAGCAGCGTTATTTTTGCCTAGAAATTCATTTTTTCAAAAATAGCGGTATTTCCTGGTGCCATTCTTGAAAAAATAGCATGAAAGCGTGAATTTCAGCAGGCTAACGGAACTACAAAGTCATTTGTTTTGTGAGATCATGAAGGAGGGGCATCCCCGTATGAGTTTTTTTAAGAGGCTGAAAGAGAGTATTGCATCCAAAACGGAATCGGTAACGAAGCAGTTTCGGGATGGACTTGAGAAGAGCCGTAAAGGCTTTGTCGAGAAAGTAACCGAGCTAATTACCCGCCGAAAGAAAATAGATGAGGAATTTTTCGAAGAGCTGGAGGAAATTTTAATTGGCGCTGATGTTGGTGTCAACACGGTGCTGAAGCTGATCGATGAACTGCGCGATGAAGTGAAAAAGCGGCGTATTGAGGATGCTGCAGAACTGCAACCGCTGCTTTCTGAGAAGCTGACCGGGCTGCTGCGCGGCGATGAGGATAACGACATAAACCTGAACCCTGATGGAATCAGCGTTATTTTGTTCGTTGGCGTTAACGGTGTCGGCAAAACGACGACGATTGGCAAGCTCGCACATTATTACAAGCAGCAAGGTAAAAAAGTGCTTATGGCCGCAGGAGATACGTTCCGGGCCGGTGCGATCGAACAACTGGAGGTTTGGGGCAAACGTGTAGGTGTCGATGTGATCAAGCAGCAAGCTGGATCGGATCCGGCAGCGGTGATGTTCGATGCAGTTCAGGCAGCAAAGCAAAGAGGAGCGGAGATTTTACTTTGCGATACAGCAGGGCGCCTTCAGAATAAGTCGAATTTGATGGAGGAGCTGAACAAAATTTACCGCGTCATTCAGCGTGAAATTCCAGGCGCTCCACACGAGGTTTTGATGGTACTCGACGCAACCACCGGTCAAAACGCACTCAGCCAAGCCAAGCTGTTTGGCGAGAAAAGCGGTGTGACGGGGCTTGTATTAACAAAGCTCGACGGTACAGCCAAAGGCGGCATCGTTATTGCAATCCGTCAGGAATTAAGCCTTCCGGTCAAATTTGTCGGACTCGGCGAGAAGATCGATGATTTGCAAAAATTCGATTCCGAGCAGTTCGTACATGGTCTGTTCGCTGGACTCATCAGCGAAGAGGAAGAATCGGACGAAGCCTAAACTCAATCACCTTTTCACGAAAATGCCGTATGTATATAGGTATGAGCCCTTTTTTTAAAAAAAGATATGAGCTTGGAGGTGTAAGTATGGCAAATACGCATACGTATGACCGCAGAGAGGAAATTGCGAACGCGATTACCCATGGCATAGGCACCCTGCTGAGTGTAGCAGGACTTGTGCTGCTCATCGTATTTTCCAGTCTGAAAGGATCGGCCTGGCATGTCGTCAGCTTTACGATTTATGGGGTGAGTATGCTGCTGCTGTACCTGTGTTCCACACTGGTTCACAGCTTTAAAGAGGGAAAAGCGAAAGACTTGTTTGAGATTTTTGACCACTCCTCCATTTACATTTATATCGCTGGAACATATACGCCATTTATGCTCGTTGCAGTACGCGGACCGCTCGGTTGGACGCTGTTCGGGGTTGTTTGGGGAATTGCGTTGTTTGGTGTTGTGTTTAAAGCTTATTTCGTGAAGCGTTTCTTGTTTATGTCAACGATTTTTTATCTCATTATGGGCTGGCTCATTGTCATTGCCTGGGGTCCGTTAACAGCGGCTGTCCCGTATAACGGGATCGTGCTGCTCGTCGTGGGCGGCGTTTTGTATAGTCTGGGAACTGTGTTTTACGTGTGGCGGGGTTTCCAATACCACCATGCGATTTGGCATCTGTTTGTTCTGGCCGGCAGCATTACGCATTTTTTCGCGATACTTTTGTATTTGCTTCCAAACCAGTGATTCTTGTAAAGCTGAGCATTTGTCTACGAACCTTGGAAATTGTATAATAGAAAACTAAGTAAGGCCGCTGTTGAATTGATTTTGACGGCGGCTTTTGCTGTATATGAGAGGGGGTGAACATTGTTTGTGAGATGTTAAGGATTTTTACTTGACATCGTTCTTTGCATTCGGTATGATAATGTTCGTTGATGCGCTGTAAAGTGTTTTTCCTTGACGGAGGGAGTGCCCATATGAGTCAGGAGAATAGGCTTGAGAAGACGAATCGGATCAACCTTCTATATGATTTCTACGAGACGCTGCTGACGGAAAAGCAGCAGACCTTTTTGAAATATTATTTTCTCGACGATTTTTCGTTAGGGGAAATTGCTGCAGAGTTTGAAATTAGCCGCCAGGCGGTATATGAACATATAAAACGGGCCGAAGGCATGCTTGAAGCTTACGAACAGAAGCTGGGGCTGCTGAAGAGGCATGAGGCCCGAAGTGAAGCGATTATTAAGCTCGGACATTTGCTGGACGCCAGCTCCATTTCTTTAACGGATAAAGAGATTGCGCAGGAGTTGCTTCGTCAAGTGGAACAATTGTGATATGGTGAAATCAGAAAATACAAGGTAGTATGAATGGACAGAAGAACGGAGGTGACTGTTGAATGGCATTTGAAGGATTGACAAGCAGGCTGCAGAACGTGTTCAGCAAGCTTCGCGGCAAAGGCAAGGTATCAGAGGACGATGTCAACGAAGCAATGCGCGAAGTGCGGCTAGCTCTTCTGGAAGCCGATGTCAACTTTAAAGTGGTTAAGGAGTTCATCGCCAAAGTCAAAGAGAAGTCCGTCGGTAAAGAGGTCATGGAGAGCTTTACGCCGGGCATGGTCATTATCGACATCGTGAACAAAGAGCTGACTGAGCTGATGGGCGGCAGCCAAGCGAAGCTGGCTAAGAGCAATCGCCCGCCAACCGTTGTAATGATGGCTGGTCTGCAAGGGGCCGGTAAAACGACGACGTCGGCTAAACTGGCCAAGCTGCTGCTTAAGGGCAATCATCGTCCACTGCTTGTGGCAGGGGATATTTACCGCCCGGCGGCAATCAAGCAGCTGCAGGTGCTTGGTGAACAGATCAAAGTTCCCGTGTTTACGCTGCCAGAGGGTAACAGTCCTGTTGAAATTGCACGACAAGCACTGCAGCATGCTAAGGATAACGGGAATGACTATCTCTTGATCGATACGGCTGGACGTCTTCACATTGACGAGGAGTTGATGGAAGAACTCAAGCAAATCCATGAGGTAACCAAACCTGATGAAGTACTTCTTGTAGTGGATGCTATGACTGGTCAAGATGCGGTTAATGTGGCGGAAAGCTTCAATGAACAGCTGACGCTGACCGGTGTCGTTCTTACAAAGCTTGATGGCGATACACGCGGCGGTGCGGCGTTGTCCGTTAAAGCTGTGACTGGCTGCCCGATCAAGTTCGCTGCGCTAGGTGAGAAGATCGATGCACTCGAACCGTTCCATCCTGAACGGATGGCTTCGCGGATTCTCGGCATGGGCGACATGCTGTCGCTGATCGAGAAGGCGCAGGCCAACATCGACACCGAGAAAGCGAAGGAAATGGAACGTAAGATGCGGAATGCGGAATTTACGTTCGATGATTTTCTGGAGCAAATGGAGCAGGTCAAGAAGTTGGGTCCACTTGATCAGCTGATGGATATGATTCCCGGCATGGGCAAAGTGAAGCAGATGAAAGACATTAAGGTCGATGAGAAGCAAATGGGCCGGGTCGAAGCGATCGTTCACTCCATGACCAAACAGGAGAAGCAGAATCCGGATATGATCAATCATAGCCGGCGTAAGCGGATCGCTACTGGGAGCGGCACAACACTTGCCGATGTAAATCGATTGATCAAACAATTCGATGAAATGCGCCGGATGATGAAGCAGTTCTCCGATATGATGGGGCCGAAGGGTAAAGGCAACAAAATGATGAAGCAGCTTGGCAAGGCTGGTAAAGGTATGAGGTTTCCTTTCCGTTAATAAGTGACTATGAGTTATTGGCTGCTTTTGGCGGAAAGTAATCCCACTAGCCATATTCGGCTTTTGATTACATGATATATTAGTTCATTCTTTGAAGGAGGTGAATTTCGTGGCAGTTCGTATTCGTTTGAAACGCATTGGTGCTCATAAAGCTCCTTTCTACCGTATCGTGGTATCGAATTCCCGTTCCCCGCGTGACGGACGTTTTATCGAGGAAATTGGTTACTACAATCCGGTTGCTGAACCAGCTGTAGTTAACATCGATGAAGAGAAAGCATTGAAATGGCTCCAAGACGGTGCACAAGCATCTGATACCGTTCGTAATCTGCTCAGTAAAGCAGGCGTAATGAAGAAATTTCATGAGCTTAGACAGCAAAAATAATTGCTGATTCGGAGGGTCTTAAATGGAACAATTAGTCTGCGTTATTGCGAAGGCTCTTGTTGATCATCCGGACGATGTTCATGTGGAGGTAGTGGAGAAGGAACACCTGATTGTGTATGAGCTGTCCGTACATCCTGATGATGTAGGGAAAGTGATTGGCAAGCAGGGGAGAATCGCCAAGGCACTCCGCACGGTTGTAACATCGGCAGCCGTAAAGATGGATAAGCGGGTTACCGTGGACATCATGTCTTAAAAATATACGAAAGGGGGTTAGGATGTTTGTCCTAGCCCTTTTTCGTACATGCTGAAGCAGAAGGAAGCGGTTTGGAGCAGGTAAGCTTTACAACCTGGCTGGTAGACAGTTTTGATGGTATAAAAATGGCAAAGCTGAATCGGTTTGTCGGCTGGATTTTTAAAAATGTTGCAATTCCTGCAACAATTCGGTCCTCTTTGGAGCTGGATATGTCAAAAAGTTGTACTCTCTACAACAATTTGAGCAGAAACTAGCTATAAGAAGCTGAAAAGTTGTAGTATTTGCAATATTTCCCTAGTAAAGTGCCTTGAAGCTGCTAAATTGTTGTATTAAATGCAATTTTGAAGCTCGGAAATAACCATAAAGTGGAAAATGTAAGTTTGAAGTGTTGGTCAGCAGTATTGCTCTGATGCAGTATGGCTCATGACTTATTGCAATGGCTATGATTGTAACTATAGTGTTAGTTTTGATGGTGAATGCGGCTTGGAAGCTCAGGCTGCGTAAGGACTAGGAGGTTGTTATGTCGGAATCGTTGTTGACAGTTGGAAAAATAGTAAACACGCACGGGATCCGGGGGGAACTCAAAATTTGGCTGCAGACGGATTTTCCTGATGTTCGTTTTGCACCAAAAAACCAGTTGCTTATCATAAACCCTGAAACTGGGGAGGATTTGCCGGTTACGGTGGAATCCTCCCGCCCTTATAAGCAAATGTACATCGTGAAGTTTAATGAGTTTTCAAATATTAATGAGGTAGAGAAATTTAAAGGCTATGAGCTAAAGGTACCAAAAGAGGATACAGTAGAGCTGCCGGAAAATGAGTACTACTTCCATGAAATTATTGGCTGCCGTGTTGTCAGCGATGAAGGCGAGGAGCTTGGCGTGATCGATTCTATTTTACGCCCCGGAGCTAACGATGTCTGGGTGGTCAAGCTTCCAAAGGGCAAGGAGCTGCTGCTTCCTGTTATCGATGATGTCGTCCTGGATGTTGATGTAACGGTCAAGCTGGTTAAAGTTCATCTCATGGAAGGGCTGTTGTAGCATGCGTGTCGATGTGCTGACCTTGTTTCCCGAGATGTTTGCCGGGGTGTTCGGCAGCAGTATTCTCGGCAAAGCGCAGGAAAAAGGGATCATTTCGCTGAATGCCATAAATTTCCGTGAATATGCGGGAAATAAGCACGGTAGTGTTGACGATACGCCTTATGGCGGCGGAGGCGGCATGGTACTGAAGCCGGAGCCGATTTTTCGGGCTGTGGAGGATTTGCTGGGCCGATTGGAGGTCGAGGGTGAGGGGAGTACACCGGATGAAGGTGAGACGGCTTATGAGTCACCCCGCCCTCGCGTCATTTTAATGTGTCCGCAAGGAGAGACGTTTACCCAGCAAAAGGCGGAAGAGCTGGCTCGCGAGGAGCACCTTGTGTTTATTTGCGGTCATTATGAAGGGTACGATGAACGTATACGCGAACATCTCGTCACCGATGAAATCTCCATTGGCGATTACGTGCTGACCGGGGGAGAACTCCCGGCAATGGTCGTGATCGACAGCGTTACACGGTTGTTACCAGGCGTGCTGGGCAATGAAACTAGCGCGGTTACGGATTCGTTCAGCACAGGGCTGCTGGAGTATCCTCATTATACACGTCCGGTTGAATTTCGTGGCTGGAAGGTGCCGGATATTTTGCTTAGCGGCCATCATGCCAATGTAGCAGATTGGCGGCGCAAGGAGGCGCTACGCCGTACTTGGCTGCGTCGTCCTGATCTTCTGCAAGGGCTTGAGCTGTCCGAGAAGGATAAGAAGTGGCTGGAGCAGCTGCAGGCGGAAGAGGGCAGGGATACAGAGGATAAATAGTCTCATATCCGGGTACATAGCTTTTTGTCTATAATCGGAAAGAATAAGAGGGAAAATTTAGTGGTACAGCGACAAGAATTAACTATTGAATGCATACCGGCCATCTTGTGGGGAGAACCTTCCGATCGATTATTCGTAGCGGTACATGGGAATATGTCAAATAAAGCGGATGAAGGGATTAATTTATTTGCCGAAGAGGCCGTTGCAGCGGGGTATCAAGTTCTTAGCTTTGATTTACCCGAGCATGGCGACAGAAAAGGTAATCCCGAGCTATGCAAAGTTCAAAACTGTGTACGAGACCTGAAGATCGTGATGCGTTATGCTCACACTTTATCATCTCAAATTAGTGTTTTCGCCTGCAGCATGGGAGCTTATTTCAGCCTGCTAGCTTATGCCAATGAGCAGCTCAAACAGAGCTTATTTCTTTCTCCTGTGCTCGATATGGAACGGATCATCCAAAATATGATGACTTGGTTTAAAATAAGCGAGGACCGACTTCGTACGGAACAGGAAATTCCAACCCCTGCAGGACAAACACTTTATTGGGATTATTACTGCTATGTAAAAGAGCACCCTATTCAGGCTTGGAGTGCTCCAACCGCTATCCTGTACGGTTCAGAAGATAATTTATGTGAATATGAGGTGGTTTCCACCTTCACCCAGCGCTTCAATTGTGATTTGCATGTTTTAAAGCATGGCGAGCACTACTTTCACACTGACGAGCAGATGCAGGTTTTCAAGCACTGGGTAAAGCAGCATTTAAGTGAATGAACTAAAGAACATTTGAGGGAAAAAATGTAAGGGAGCGCTTGCAGGCCAAAGAGTCCATCGCTTATAATGACTATATCGCCATTTTATCCTATTCCTATCGGGGTATGGCGCAGTCAGGTAGCGCGCACCCTTGGGGTGGGTGAGGCCGTGGGTTCGAATCCCGCTACTCCGATCGTTCAAAAATGAAGCATAAGGACTTGAACCCTCGTGGTTTAAGTTCCTTTGTTTTATAGATCTTTATGAAAAACTACATTCAGGTTATTATATAATCTCAAGTACGGAGAAATGCTATGGAATGTATTCAACTGGAAAAAGCATTACATATGGATATAACGATTATGATTTTTGTAGAAGGTACATTGTTAAAGCCAAAATCATGGTTTAGCCTATATAATCATAAGAGTTATCTGCCGATTGGAAATTGCGTTGAAATAATAAAAGAATGGAAAAGGCAAGGAGCTAATATTATTTATTGCACATCACGAAAAGGAAAACAGGCTGAGGATATTGCTAGCTTGTTAAAAAAATACGGGTTTGATGGTACTGAGCTTTATTATCGCAGTAAAGGAGAAGAATATAAAGATATTATAGAAAGAATACAGCCCAATGTACTAATTGAAGATAATTGTAAAAGCATTGGCGGAGCCTGGCAGATGTGTATTACAAAAGTTGCCCCTCAAATAAAGGAAAAGATAGTATCAATTGTTGTAGGAGAGTTTAAGGGAATAGAGGATTTACCACGAAATATATCTGCATTCACTCAAAGATAATAAGTATAATGAGATGGAAACAATGGCAACTATATTCACCTAACTTGCCAAGTAAAAATACAGCAATGGGATTTGAACCCCCGTGGTTTAGATCCCTTTGCTTTTTTTAGTCCCATGTTAATAGTTGGAAACAAGAACACAAAACGAAATATGAATAATGTTCAACTATAGCCGATTTCGTCATAGAAGGAGCATTTATGCTGCTTCTTTTCTTCTGTATTTAAAGAGCGAAAATATAAGATATGGTATGATATTCCTTGAATCGGAACTAAGAAATGAGGCTAACATGTGGCTAATATTTTGGCAGTCGACGATGAACAGGATATTTTGACGCTCATTAACAACGCCTTAAAAAAGGACGGACACCAGGTCACGGTAGTTCAAAACCCGCAGCAAGTGGATTTTGAGCACCTGGTTGGCTATGATTTGATATTGCTAGATGTAATGATGCCGGGAATTGACGGCTTTACGCTCTGTTCAAAAATTCGGGATTGGGCGAACTGTCCCATCCTATTTCTATCCGCTAAGACGATGGAGAAAGATATCATGTATGGTCTTGATCTTGGTGCGGATGATTACATAACAAAGCCGTTCGGGCTGGGGGAGCTGCGTGCTCGTGTAAATGCTCACTTAAGACGGGAGAGTCGTGAAAAGCATAATCTCTTGTTTTCATCCGGGTTCAAATTTGATCTTTCAGCCAAGGAGGTTCTGGTAGGAGACCATAAAATTCCGCTTACGAAAAGCGAATATCGCATATGCGAATTTCTCGCAAAAAACCGGGGACAAGTATTTTCCAAGGAACAAATCTATGAGGCTGTATACGGTTACGAGGGGGAAAGTGACGCCTCAACAATCGCAGAACACGTTAAAAATATTAGGGCAAAGCTGGCGGCTTTTGAGCTGAACGCCATCATTACGGTTTGGGGGATCGGATATAAATGGGAATGAGATATGGACCCCATAGCCTAAAAACAGTATTTATCCAATATTTGCTATGGCTTGTGGCTGCTACCGTCGGACTCGTGGTTATTACATTGGTGTTATTGGGGATTCTTGTCAACTCAGGCCTTATGCTAAAGGCGGATTATATGGAACAGTGGATCAATCGGCATACGGAGCAAATCTCGGGGTCCCAGAAGGTGACTCGGGAGCTATTTCCGGAAGGAATTGATTATGCCGTCTATGATCGCACAACCCGGGATTTTTTATATGGCAGTATAAAGCAAAGCAAGGGTCAGGAGATCATGGAAGCTGTTCTAAATGGAAAATGGTATTCCGGAGGGTTTCTCGGGCTAAGTCTTGGTGCAGAGTACTATAAAGTCATTGCTAGACAAGGGGAGTTTTGTATCGTTGTGTATCCTATTGCGATGCAGTATCCTTCGGTATTTCTGCGCAAGCACTTGCCTCCGCTTGAATGGATTAGCTTGCTGATTTTCATCTTGACACTGCTTGCAGCCATTATAATGATTTCCAGCTGGTTTGGGCGAAAAATTAGCCGTAACCTCAAGCATCTGCAGAAATCGGCGGAACAAATTCAAAACGGAAAGCTGGACTTTTCCGTCACATACAGCGGCATTCAGGAGATTGACTCCGTGCTTCATTCATTTGACCGGATGAGATATGAACTGAAGGATTCGTTGGAGCGACAATGGCGTATCGAACAAGCGGGAAAAGAGCAAACTTCAGCTTTGGCCCACGACATTAAAACGCCGCTAACTGTGATCCGCGGAAACGCAGAGCTGATTGCCGAACTGAATCCTTTAGACGAAGCAAAGGAGTATACCGGCTACATCCTAAAAAGTACGGCTCAAATTGAACGTTATGTGCAGCTATTAATTGACGCCTCAAGATCGGAAGATGCGGGAACGGCCCAAATGCAAGCTGTTAATATGGAGGAGTTCCTTATAGAAATTGAACGGCAGACGGAAGCGCTGGCCGCTCCGAAACAGCTGCGTATGGAATTTGTGAAAAAAGATTCGCCACATCACTTTACCGCAGATTCGGAGCTTCTTCAGCGAGCGATCATCAATCTGCTTGCCAACGCTGTAGATTACTCTCCTGCAGGTGGAACCATCCGTTTTTCAGTGGAATCGGTAAACGGAAAGCTTCGATTTAGCGTAGCCGATCAGGGCCCTGGGTTTACAGCTGAGCAGTTAGTGAAGGCGAAGGAACCGTTTTATATAGGGGATGCTAGCCGTTCGGGCCAACATTACGGGCTCGGCTTATCGATTGCCAGCAGCATTGCAGGACGACATGGTGGGACATTGGAGATTAGAAACTTCACTAATACAGGCGGGGGAGAGGCAATTATTGAGTTTCCCTTATCAACTACAACGTAAAGAATTAGGTGAATAAATATACTATTTCGTCAACTAGGGCCTACACCGTCTGTTCCCCGTTCTCATAAGATGCAGTAGCTCTTACTAAAGGAAGGGGAACTTAAGACATGGTGGAGGCATATTATAATTGTTTGCACTGCATGAATCGGAATGTCCGCATTCTTACGAAAGATGGCGGAGTGCACGAAGGTACTATCGTTAATGTGGATCAGCAAAATGTGTACTTGAAAAAAGGAGCCGGGAAAAGAGTAACGACTTCGGCATTTTACCCTTCTCCTTACCCGTATAGCTACGGCGGGAGAGAAGAAATTTTGACCTTAAGCCTTTTTACACTACTGGCTATCGCTCTGATCTGACATGAATAAATGTTATGACCGCCCGTTCATGATAGAGACGGGCGGTGTTTTTTTACAAAATATGTACTGCTTAAGGTTTGGTTCCAGTTACAATGTAATGCATACTTGCATTCCAATCCCAATTCTCATGATTGTTGATGTTCTCAATAAGGTGATCTTGCTTCAAATTATAGAGATGAATCAACTCGTTAAACTCTTCGTTCGTGAAATGATTCTCAGCATATAGAGGATTTTCTCTTTCTTGCTCCAGTATTTCAATTTCTCGCCCTACGCCAGTCTTAATTAAGTATTTCTTGAAATCATCTGGCCAATAGCTATCACTATAGGAGAAACCAGATGCGTAGGGGTGGAAGGTAATATTCTTAAGTCCACACATGGAAAACATTTTAGGAAAGCGCATTACGTTCCAGGAAGAATCTTGTTTAAGCACTGAAAAGGTCGTAATTTTCTGATATATTCGTTCTTGCTTTTCTAATAATTCATTCAATTGATCTCTATAAGGAAACGGACAATCCCCATCCCAGTTTATTTTTGGAAAGCTTCTTGCCGATACAGAAGCTGAGACATGACCACCATGTTTACATACTCGAATCATTTCTTTGAGGCCAGCTACGTTATCGGAAAGAACACCAAGATACGCATGGTTTACAATGACATCAAAAGAGTTATCATCAAAAGATAAGTTATATCCGTCCTCCCGTAATATGCGAGCCTTGTCATCCAGACCTTCTTCTTTAATTTTGACATTACCATAGTCGACAAAATGGCGGCTAAGGTCGAAACCAGTGATGAAACCGTTATAAAGTCCTTTTGCAATAAAGCGAGTCAAAACCCCGGTACCGCAACCACAATCAAGTACCTGATCGGAAGAAGTAACTCTAAACCATTTGAAAAACATTTCTCTCATGTCATCCCGAAACAACAGAGGTCTTGATGTTTCCCAATCATCATAGTTACTGGCGTTCATCCAGATTTCATTACTGCTTGTATCCATATTTATTCACCTTCCTTACGTACCTAATATCGCATATTTTCCTTGCTATGCCCATAGATATATGATAATATTTAGTTTGTTGTGAATTCGGTGGTCCGCTGCGGATGATGAAGGAGAACATGAGGATTCTCCGGAGGAGGCATGAACACCTGAGTGGAAGGAGGGAGTCATAGATGAATATCGTACAAGCGATTACGCAAGAACAACTTCGCAAGGATATTCCGAGCTTTCGCCCTGGTGACACTTTGAAAGTGTTCGTAAAGGTTATTGAAGGATCTCGTGAACGTGTCCAATTGTTCGAAGGTGTTGTTATTAAGCGCCGTGGAGGCGGAATCAGCGAAACTTTTACCGTTCGTAAAATTTCTAACGGTGTAGGTGTGGAAAGAACTTTCCCGCTTCATTCCCCAAAACTCGATAAAATCGAAGTGGCTCGCCGTGGTAAAGTGCGTCGTGCGAAGTTGTACTATCTTCGTGAACTTCGCGGTAAAGCAGCGAGAATTAAAGAAGTGCGTCGTTAATTGGATTAACGATCAAGGGGGGCTTGTATCCAATCAAGCCCCTTTGCTATTTTTAAAAGTAATAATATCGCTATACATCAAATGCCAAAGAGAGGTCTCGATCCATGGAGAAACAAGTGCATCCGGACCATCCGGACCATACGGAAACGGTTGAAGAACCGTCAACCACAAAGAAAGAAAAAAATGAGGCTTTAGAGTGGCTGAAGGCCATTGCTATTGCCGTTGTATTGGTTCTCCTGATTCGTTGGCTCTTCTTTGCTCCGTTCATTGTCGACGGTCCGTCGATGCAGCCTAACTTCCATACGGGAGAACGCATCATTGTAAACAAAATCATCTATGACATCCGCCAGCCAAAGCATGGGGAAGTCGTCGTATTCCACGTACCATCGGAAGGGCGTGACTTCATCAAACGCGTCATCGGTGTACCTGGTGATACCGTTAAGGTAGAAGGGGATACGGTAACCGTAAATGGAAAAGTCATTGATGAAACCTACATTAAAAAGGCGATCGATGAGAAGCATAATAATAATGAACTTTATAATAACGAAGCTGATTTCCCGAACGAGTTCGTTCCAGACGGAACCGTACCTGAAGGGTATGTCTTTGTACTAGGGGACAATCGCTCGAACAGTACGGACAGTCGGCGTATCGGCTACGTGCCGTTTAAAGATATCGTAGGTCGGGCGGACCTCGTGTTCTGGCCGCTAAAAGATATGCAGTTTATTAAGCATTAGAGAAGACCGAGAGGCGAGCTTACGGAAGCTTGAGGTGAAGAATAGCAATGACAATTCAATGGTTTCCCGGTCATATGACCAAGGCTCGCCGGCAGATTCAGGAAAAGCTGAGCCTGATCGACGTAGTCATCGAGCTGATTGACGCCCGATTGCCTTTGTCTAGCCGGAACCCGATGATTGATGAAATCCTGCAAGGAAAGCCACGGCTTATCGTGATGAATAAGGCCGATTTGGCGGACCCTGCGGTTACAAAACAGTGGATCGCCTATTTTAAGCAAGAAGGACACATGGCTGTTGAGGCTGATGCGTCCAGTGGGGTCGGGCTTAAGGAAATTCCCATTCTGGCCAAAGAGCTGCTTCGCGATAAAATCGAAAAGCAAATCGCTAAAGGAATGAACCCTAGGGCGGTTCGGGCACTCATTGTCGGAATTCCGAACGTCGGCAAATCGACGCTTATCAACCGGTTGGCCGGGCGGAACATTGCGGCGACGGGAGATCGCCCGGGGGTTACAAAAGGGCAGCAATGGATCAAGGTAGGCACCGATATGGAGTTGCTTGATACGCCAGGTATTTTATGGCCTAAGTTCGAGGATCAGAATGTCGGTTACAAACTGGCGGTAACGGGAGCGATCCGTGAGGAAATATTGAATGTGGAGGATATCGCATTTTTTGCCGTCAAATACTTGGTTCGGTATTACTGGGAACCCTTTAAGGAAAGATTTGACTTGAAGGAACCTCCTCAAGATGATGAGAACCCCGATGAAATCGTCGCTGTGATGGAAGCGGTTGGACGAAAACGTGGATGTTTGGTCAGTGGGGGACGAGTTGATTTGGAAAAAGCGTCCAGCATTCTGCTTCGTGAATTGCGAGCGGGCAAGCTGGGAAGATACTCCTTAGAAGCACCTTATTGATAAATAGCCGTCGGCATAGGCCGGGGGCTATTTTGTTTTTTGGGATGATTACTGAAGAAATCAAAGAGGTGAACCGATAATAGGTTTAGAGGCATTTCATCATGAAAGACAGCGCTTATCTGATATAGTGCATCGGTAGAAGAACTCCCCATTCCCGGGTTTTACTGGTAAATGCCTTGATTTATCAGCTTAGAACAGTTAACATCGGAACAGGTTCAGTAGAACAAGGAGGCACTATGGAAGATTTGTTGAAATACGAGAATGAGTATTGGCCATCTTATCGGAATATCGCAGGGATCGATGAGGTTGGACGGGGCTGTTTATTTGGCGACGTAGTGGCTGCTGCTGTGATTTTGCCTCAAAATCTTGTCCTTGAAGGGGTAAATGACTCGAAAAAGTTAAGTCCCAAAAAACGTGAACAGCTATACGATGTAATTATAGATCAGGCTATTGCCGTTGGAGTTGGGTATGCGGATGCCTCAACGATCGATCGAATCAATATTAAGCAAGCTACACGACTGGCTATGAAACAGGCAGTTGAGAAGCTTTCCGTGCATCCGGATTTTTTGCTGATTGATGCGGAGAAGGTCGCTATAGATATACCTCAGCTATCTGTGATTAAAGGTGATGCCACGAGTCAGTCGATCGCGGCTGCGTCCATTATCGCCAAGGTGACCAGAGATCGACTTTGTCAGGGCGAATGGGATGCACGTTATCCCGAGTACGGAATTGCGGTACATAAAGGATACGCAACAAAACTGCATCGTGAACAAATTTTGGCGCTAGGCCCTACACCGATGCACCGAAAAAGCTTTATGAGCCATTTGTTTGTCGAAGAACAAACGCTGTTTTAAGCACCCGCCCTTGCTGTAGGCGGGTTTTCCATATTAAATCGGGGAAAGGAGGGAGCTTATGAATATTGGGCCGCTGCTTCGCAGCATGATGGGAGATTCTAGGCCAGGTGAGCCAAAGGCTTTGGAATTGAAGACGGGGCAGGTCGTTCGTGGTACCGTTATGTCCGTTTCAGATGATGGACAGGAGGCTGTCATTCAGGTCCAAGGCGTTAAACTTCATGCGGCACTGGAAACTCCCCTCCGCCCGGGTGAAACGACGCTGCTGCAAGTCCAGCCTAAAACGGTGGACGGGCTAGTGGTGTTAAAGCCGATGGATTCTCAGGTGGCGACGATGTCGACAGCCACTTTAGCTAAAGCGCTAGAAGCGCTGGGCATGGATAATACGGCTTCCAACCGTGAGTTACTGCAGTTGATGCAGAAAAGTGGGATGCCCTTAACTAAGGATAACGTATCCTTGCTGCTGCAGGTATCCGGGCAAAAACCGGCAGGCGTACCGCTTTCGGAGTGGATTCAATCAGCCGGCATCGCTTTTAGCCGCGGACTGCCGATCACCGCTGAATCAGTAGCTGGATTGCATCAGGCCGTGTTTGGACCGCCGTTGCATGTTCTTCTGGCTTCGCTTGAGGAGCAAATTGGAAACCTGGTGCGTGCATCTGGGGGGGAGATGGGTTTGGGCAGCAATCCGGCAGCTGCCGGATTAAAGGGAAGCGAAGGCAGTCTGCTGGCGAAAGGCCAGGCTGCTTCCTTGGTGCAGATTTCCGGAAACGGAGGTTCAGAGGGCCCTGCAGTTGGAGGTCCCCCTACAACGGGAAGTGCTGTTTTGGCGGGGCAAGCGCCTGCTTCACAAGCCGCGGCTTTACAGGACCGGGTTTCCGCTGAGATTCTGGGCACTCAGGGCAACCTTACGGCGGCGAAGGACTCCAGTAGCGCATTGGTAGCGAAGCTGCAAACCGTGCTGGCTGAGCTGAATGCATCCATCCCGCAGGAGGGGATGGGCGAGGGAACTGCAGCGAGCCGCGGGGCGAGCACTCCCGGCGTGTCCACGCCGGGAGAAACGCCAGCCGCTGCCAGCACGGCGGCGGCTGCCGCGCCTGCGGCGCAGGGCGAAGGGCCCGCCGGGCCTTCGCCTGGCGCGCGTCCCACCCCCT
>NZ_JBHTLM010000014.1:0-140368 GCF_042678945.1 Paenibacillus puldeungensis
CCGATCAAGGCCACCTTCAAAAGGTGACAGAGACCACAGGAAACTCGCCGGACCTGCATAGTTGTGCAGATGTTTTGGATCCGAAGTTTATTCTCGTGGCTGACCGAGCGTACGGCAAGCATAAGCGGTTTGACGAATACCTGGAGCAAAATCAGTCTTTTGTGATCAGGCTCCATGATAATACCACCTTTTATGAACCGATCCCAAGGGAACGCAATCAGCCGTTTACCGGAACACTGGAACAGGATTTCACTTGCCAATTGGGAAAAAACAAATCCCTTTCCCAGCATCGGTTTCGGGTCGTGATCCTGAAAGATCCCAATGATAACCCCGTTATTTTGGCGACCAATCTGCATTGGCATTACGCAGAAAAGATTGCGGAGATCTACAAGAAACGGTGGCAGATTGAAGTGTTTTTTCGCTGGATTAAGCAGCATTTGAACATTCCTAAATTATTTGGAACGACTCCTAACGCAGTCTATGGGCAGTTGTACACGGCTTTAATAGTTTACGTCCTACTGAAATTCCTGTTTGATCAAGGCAATGCTAAGGTTCATCCGAGCGCCACACTGACATTTGCCGAATTCGATCGGTTATTTACTTTGCAATTATTGCCACCGGAGTGGAGAGTGTATTTGGCTAACAACGCGGCCTCCTCTTCCATAATTTAGTTAATCAACAGGCGTGCACTTTTTGCATTTACTAAGCCGCCACAGGTAAGGAGAGTAATGAATAAATGTACAAAATACAACTACTGCAAAAAGAAGCTCCCCTAACGCGCTCATAAAGCTCATTTTAGGAGAAGCTTCTTTTCTTTGTTCCTTCATCATCTTATAGTAGGGGATAATCTATAGCTGCTTATAGTAAAACACCGTCTCATGAAGCTCCCCGTTAGCCGATCTGGCGAACTGAGGAATGCGTCCGGCCTCAATGTAACCAAGCGAGCGATACAGCAAATTCGACGGATCACCGCCCCGCGTATCCAAAACGAGCAGACTTCTAGCTTCACGCTCCGCCTTCTCCTCTACGGCTAACATCAGCTTTCTCGCGATTCCCTGCTTCCGCGCCTCCGGGTGGACCATCAGCTTTACGACTTCGGCCCGGTGAGACCCATTTTGCTTTAACGCAAGATGAAGCTGTACGGTACCCACAATCCCACCGTTCTTGACGGCTACCCATAGAATCACACCGGGTCCGATCACTTCCTGCCAATACTGCAGCGCTTCATCTTTAGATAACGGCGGCAAAAAACCGATCGACGCGCCATCCTCTACGACCTGAATTAACAAGTCCGCTAACTGCTCCAACTGAAGTGAATCCAATACGTTCAATTCTATAACCTCGACCTGAGAATGACTCACCTGGCTACCTCCCTGCGAAAATGCTGAACTTTTTTTCCTGATCATACCACAGCTCCACCGAATCTATCAAAATTTTCCTGAGGAGCCCATCAATTAGCACTTACCAGACAAAGTTCTCCTCGTATCCCAGAAAGATAACCAGCTCACCGGCCACAAAGAATCCACCAAAAGAGTGGGCTAATGCTGAAGTCACCAGGACTACCCGCCAAATCTTCGTACCGGATTACGCACGTATCGACATCCTCCATTCAGCGAAAATACCGGGTGAAATATTTCTACAAACGGATTCAGAACCTCTACCCCGCCCTCAGGCACTCCTATTAATAGCATACGCCTCACATGCTGACATTTACTCCCCTACTCCAGCAAAGCAAGATAAAGAAACAACGTGAACTGTCCATCTTCGGTTGTTATGGACACCGACCCGTCGTACCGTCTTGCGATTTCCTCGATGCTCGCCAACCCAAAACCGTGAGCGGCCAAATCAGTCTTCCCGGTAGCAAAGCGGCCGTTTCTTTTCTTGGGCGGTTCTAGAAGGGGATTTTGCACCTGGAGAACGAACATGCCTTTATCCGCTCTGGCCTTCACCTTAATCGTTCTTTGCCCCACCGGCAACCGTTCGCAAGCCTCAATCGCATTGTCCAGACTGTTGGCAAACACGGCACAGAGATCAACCCCATCAATGGACAGCTTGGCTGGAACGGTTACAGAAATCTCCGTTTCGATCCCCATTTGCTCCATCAATGGCTGCTTCGCGCCCCACACTGCGTTAATAATACTGTTATCACTGTATCTATACGAGCTCCCCATCGCCGGAGAGTGTAGAAGCTGTCCCAAGTACTCGCGCAGTTCCTGATCCGGGAGAGAAGACATGGTTTGCAAATGGTTGGCCATATCGTGCCGCAGCCGCCGTACCTGAAATTGCTCCTGCTCCAGATTTTCATATCTTAATAAATTGAGTTGATAGAAACTCTTTTCTTGTTCCAGCTTGTGTTGACGGGCCAATATGACCACCGCCCACAAAAGTCCTATAGAGGATAAGGTGACTAAGGGGAGGAGAATGATATCTTGCATTTCGTTGCCTCGCCCGTAAGGATCCCCGAGTAAGACGGTGATGAGCGTAGCTGCAAAGGGCGTCAGTGTCAGCACATCCACCAGCCCCCAAAGGCTCGGCGGCAAATGGTATTCCTGCTTGGGCGCAAAGCGCTTCAGTGCTAGGAACACCAACAGCCATATCGTGAATCGAAACAAATAGCCGATATCAAACAGATAGTAGTTGCTGTCCACCAAGGCGCTGGAGGACAAGCCTAAACTGGACAAGATGAGGGTAATGGATAGGCGCTGAAGCCAGGTTCCCTCGCAGCAAAGAAACAATACAGCACCGAATCCCAGCAGTGTACCGGGAAGATTAACCGGGTCCCCTATAAATATGACCATCCCTGTAAAGAACCAACAACCTATATAAAGCAACGGTTTAGCCCAGCCTTTGCGCCGGATCGGCAGAAACCATTCCACAACGAACATAGCAAATATAGGCGAAATAAAACCGAATATCCTATTAATGAACTCCAGTAACCCATTGCCTATTATATTCACTCCCAGCTGTCCTCCCCAATCATAGCCTGCGCCAGCGCCATCATTGCGCTCTGCCTAAGCGCACGGCTAATCGGCAAGCAAGCACCGCCTATCGTAACAGTATTCCTCTCCACCCGCTGAACCGCTTCGGCCCGGACCAGATACCGCTGGTGGATACGAACAAAGCCGTTTGCCAGCTGTTTTTCCACCTCATCCAGCTTGCCATAAAAAGCATACTCCCGCCCTTCGGTGACCAGTTTGACAAGCCGTCTATCACTATAAAAATAAAGGATATCCCGCTTCGCGATACGAAATATCCCGTCTGAATTATGTACGAGATAGGTTTGAGGCCGCCGATGGTCCAAAAGCTCCCGAGCCCGTTTTATCACCTGCCCCAGCTTCTCTTCCTTTACAGGTTTGACAAGGTAGTCCATCGCCTGTACAGCATACCCGTCAAAGACAAAGTCAGCGTACCCGGTAACAAAGACGATCATAAGTCCAGAATCCTGCTGCCTGATCAGCTGCGCAGCCTGCAAGCCAGAAATCCCTTTGAGCTCTACGTCCAAGAAAAGAAGATCCATTTCCCCTCTATGCTTACCCGTCCACTGGACGAGCCCCTCACCGGAGGAAAATTCGTAGAAGACCTGTCCATCAAAATTGCGCAGCAAGTGCTCCAAAGTATGGCGCAGTGCATCACGAGCCCGGCTCTCATCGTCGCAGATCCCTATCCGGAGCATTTAGCCTCACCTCCTTGTCCTCTTATTTTCACACAAACTCAAGACGGTAGTGAATAACAAAGTGCTCATGGCAGCTGCAAAACATTACCGTAGACGTGCAAAACTTTACACTCTGAGCAAATCGCTGCAAAACTTTACATCGTATACTCCAAATATAGCCCGGCCAAGCAGGCACCTTATCTAAGAGAGATATAGTGGAGCCATAGAAAGGTGGTTGAATACGATGCTTCATGTTCAAAATCTGCACAAATCTTATCAGATCGGAAAAACAACCTACGAGGTGCTCAAAGGAATCGACTTGTCCGTGGCCGAGGGGGAATTTGTAGCCGTGATGGGCCCCTCCGGCTCTGGGAAAACAACGCTGCTCAACTGCATCTCCTGCTACATTCCGTTTGATTCCGGTCAAATCACTTTAGGCGGGCAGGAGTTGGCCCGTTTAGCCGAGGATGAGTTGGCAAAGGTTCGAAATCAAAAGCTCGGCTTTGTATTTCAGGACTTCATGCTGCTCGACGGACTTACCGTCCAGGAAAACATTATGCTGCCTCGCATCATTGCAGGCCAAACCGACAGGGTTATGGAACAAAGAGCCGATCAGCTCTGTGCCATTTTCGGCATCACCTCGATCAAGAACAAATACCCTGTCGAAATATCCGGCGGTGAAAAGCAGCGTACCGCCGTAGCGCGTGCCCTCATGAACGAGCCTCTGGTCATATTAGCCGATGAACCAACCGGAAACTTGGATTCCAAATCCAGCCGGGCGGTCATCTCCACGTTTCAGGAGGCTCAGAAGACGTTATCGGCCACCATTTTTATGGTGACCCATGACAGCTTTGCCGCCTCCTTCTGCGACCGGGTCATCATTTTGCAGGATGGCGCGGTCTACCGCAACCTGGAGAAGGGCAAGGACCGCAGCATCTTTCAAGATGAGCTGCTCGCAACTATTAAGGAAATGAGCGGTGAGAACGGATGAGGACCTTTGGACAAATTCATGCGAAGCTCCGCCGCCATAATCGTAAAAACTACACCCTGCTCGTCGTATGCAATCTGTTTTCGGTCATGCTGATTACCGCCTTCGTCTTTATGATGCGCTCCCCCACCGTTCTCACGATTTTGCCTGAGGGGGGCGACTCCCGCAAGCAGATGATGTCCATTTTTGTGCTGGCTATCGTCGGCTGCGGCGTATTTATAACCTACGCAGCTTCCCTGTTTTTTCGCTTCAAATCCCGGGAGACCGGTATTTTTATGGCGCTTGGCGCCTCGGTCAGCCAGCTTCGCTTTCAGCTTTTCAAGGAATTGACCCTTATTGCCGTAGGCTCCTGCTTGGCTGGGACCCTGCTGGGTATGCCTTTATCCTGGGGCATTTGGCAGCTCTTTCGTTTGCTGCTTGTGGACACAGAAGAGATGGTCTTGACCTTTGATCCGCAAGCTTACCTGTATGCCGGAGCTTTTTCACTGTTTACGATCGTTACACTGTTTACGATGGGTTTGCGGTTCATCCACCGAACCCAGATCATTGATATCGTAAATGAACAACGGCGGACCGAGCGAATGCGCGATGTGCGGCCATGGTACGGTCCGGTTGGCATTGTATTGATGCTGACAGGCGGCTTTATGGGATATATCGCTCCCTCCGTCTGTATCCTTGTATTTCATTGGTACCCGCCCGTCTGGATCAACATTCTCTACTTACCGCTGTTTGTCGGCATTTATATGGTGCTGATGCATACCGTAGTACGCGGCTGGAGCCGCGGCCAGAACCGTTACAATCACATCATTACCCGCAGCATGATGAAGTTTCAGGGGAGACAGACCGTACGCAATATGCTGGTCATTACGGTGCTGCTGGCAGGAGCCTACTTTGCGGCCTTCTATACCCCTATGATGGGCACCGGCTCGATTATGGAAGCCGAGCAGCGCCCTGTCGACTACGCTTTTCATTACCGTGCAGATCAAACGATGCTGACCCGCTCCGAAATTGAGCAAATGGCATCCGAAGAAGGAGTCGCGATTACGAGCTGGCAGGAGGCGGATTTTGCAAATTTAGGTCAGGATGGGCGGACCTCTATAGAAGATGGCGGCGGTAAATACCATTATGAGTACAGACCGCTGCTTCAGGAAGGAAACTATATTTCTGAGAGCAGCTTTAAACTGATGAGCGGCCAAAATATTGATATTCATCCGGGCAAATTTGGCGCCGTATTGGCCAAAGACGGCTCAGGCGATTACCTTATCACGACGGATTCGACAATGCTGACGAACATGGTTAGCCAAAAGACGCTGAAAACTTCTTTTCAGGAATATATTTACGACGATATGATGGCTACCAGATATTACGTGCTGGACGATTCGGACTACGCGGCCATCACCGCTGATTTGACAAATGCCTGGAAAGAGAAGCTCATTTATTTCAATGTGAAGAACGTGCAGGATACGTATCCTTTTGCCAAACGGCTGTATAACAGCATCATTGATCACTCAGGCCCGAAAGCCGAGGTTTCCACATTTTTTGACCGTGTAAGCATTGCGGCAGCTCATAAAACGGGAGACCAGGCTTGGGAGGATGCGAAAAAGAGAGACGGATTAAAATTTACAGAGCGGAACTCCATGGAATTCAAAATGTTTTGGAAATACGCACCGCAGTTCCGCGTGCTGGACCGCAGCGATTTTGTGGCCAACTTCGCAGTATTTCTAATGCTGTTTGTATTTATCGCCATCATTTGCTTTGCCGCCGTGCTGGTCATCGGGTTTACACGCTGCATGACGATCGCTATCCATAATCGGCAGGTTTACGACGACTTGAGGCATCTTGGCGCCAGTCCGAAATACTTGTACCGATCGGTTCGAGGGCAAATATCCAAAGTGTTCGGCGTCCCCGCCGTGGTTGGCACCATCCTGATTTATACCTTGTACTTCATCATTATGTATTTCAATGATAACCTACTGACGCCTGCGGAAATCGCCGGTCTGCTAAACTGCTTGCTCGTGCTGTTCGGACTGAGCGGAGTGCTGTGGGGCTTTTACCGGTATACGCTGCATAAAGTTTGCCGGATGCTGAATGTTAGAAAAGCATAGCTGGACTGGTTAGCTTCGCCCAAGCTTTGGACGCTCCAATCCAAAAGGAATAAACTGCGTTCGCAACATTAGGAGGACCCCCCTATGCCAGAAAACGGAGGGGTTCCTCCTTTGCTTTTTTAAGATACTAATTCTTCCTTACAATGATGTATCTTAATATGTACTCTTTAGCCGATTGATCCTGATAGGTCAACGATTCCCGGATCGATCCGGTTTCTAAAAGCTGCATTCCTGTAAAGTGATCGATCAAATCCTGCTCAGAGAAGAAGTGGGCGTATTTACCTTCGGTGTATTCGTAAGTGCCGTCTTCTATCCGTTTTCCCATACCATTGTGAGAATCCTCGTCTGAGAAACTAGTAAAGTACATAAGTCCACCAACTCGTAGATGTCTTGCACATTGCTCCACCAGCATTTCTCGCTCCGGCTGTAGCAATAAATGCAGCAGATCATAGCAATACACGGCATCATATCGTTTACCGTCCGGTCGTGGGCTTAGCGCCGAGTCCTCAACAAATCGGGTTTTCGGGTCCCACTCTCTAGCAAGCATTATCGCATCATGTGAAAGCTCAATACCTTCGACCCCAAAAAAAGGAGACAAGGCTTTTGTATTTCTACCGTACCCCGAACCCGGTACCAGCACTGTCTTGACATGGTTTTCCAGAAATAAATTCTTAGCGTGAAATGCTGTCTTACTGGGCTCCTGCCCCCAAATCATGCCTTCCTTTTTGAATCTGCGGTCCCAATAGTCCTTTAACTGGTTCATCCCGTGATTCACCTATCCCTTATCTGATGAAAGCGATCGTTTTAACAAGCTTCTCTAAATCGTTCGGGCGAATCTTTAATGTCGTATTCGGAAAACCTGTTCCTCCATAAACGTAGTCGAAACGGTAGAGCTCACGATCCATGATAATAGGCAGGTGGTGCTGAATTAGCGACACGCTTCCGATTTTACTGCCGGTCACTGCCTCCACTTCCTGAGGTTTGGCTAACTTGATTTGCTGTACCTGCAGCAACGCTTTTAGCTGTTCAAAATCCACTCTTCCAAAATCACCCGAAATAATCAAAGCGAAAAAACCGTTATCCGTTTTTAAAATCAAGGTTGGAGCAGTTTGCCCGATATGAATGCCGAAATAGTCGGCTCCTTCCTGGGCCGTATTGATTTGTTGTCGATGCTCGATGATCTCATAATCAATACCCTGCTGATCCAAAAAAGCTATCAGTTTATCCATCGCCTTCTCCTTTTGTTTTCCCTTCGCACCTAACTAAAAACATGCCAATCCGGCTCCAAATCGATTCGTGCCTCCACATTATAGCCGAGCTTATCTTGTACGTTCTGTAATAATAGTCGTTTTGGGACGGCGTTATTGTTCATTTGCATCATTAGTAAGCTTTTTTCCCGAAGCTGGTCGTCTAAAGTGTGTCCTGTGCTGTCATCAAGGAGCGTTAAACCGGTTAGGATTTTCAAGTCCATGCTGTCTATATCGCATTCTCTTTTTTCAGCGTTCCCTAAGCTAATTTCTATTTTTTCATACGATCCCGATTGCTGGTTCTCGTTCATAATCTGATCGTGTAGCTCTGTCATAAAATGCTGGTATGCGCCATGAGACTCCCAAAACGCAACAATGATGGCGTCGTTAACATTTAGCTGATTCCAGCCGCCAACCTGTGCCTTAAAACCCGGAGCTGCCGCTAGCTGCGACGACCAGCCCGATTGAGCGATATGAAATGCCTTCTTCGAGTCCTCATTGACCGTACATTGAATTAGCTTAATGAGCATCTTCTTTCCCCCCGGTACATAAGGTTCTATACTTATCTATCATACCTATTGCTCTGAATTCTGCAAAAATAGAAATTAAAGAAGAAGCCTTCGAATTTAGAATTCAAAGACTTCTTCAAATGGGTTATTAAAATTATCCAATCCATTGCTATTTTTAACGAAGTGCAGCAACCAAAGCTTCTCCAAATTCCTTGGCACCCTGAGGGCCGTCTCCGGTGATAATATCATCATGGGCAACAACGTGCTTTTCAACATATTTCACATTGTTTTTGATCAATTGATCCTTTTGTACATCAACAGGGTAACATGCAGCTTCACGACCTGAGAGCAAGCCTGTTTTTGCCACAGTTACAGCGCCGGCACAGATCCCTGTTACCAGCACTTTTTCATCATAGGCTTGTTTTAAGTAAGTTTGCAATTCTGCATTTTCCCATAAATGATCGTTTGTACCTGAACCGCCGATCACGGAAATAACGTCATAATCTGTGGCTTTTGTATCCGTGAACTTCACTTCGGCAACTGCTTTACCTTGATAGTCGCCAATGATTTCTCCAGTGATCGTGCTGGCTATGGTAACTTTGACCCCGGCACTTTCTAATTCCTCTTTAGGTTGAAATAATTCGTCTTCGTTAAACCGTTCAGGTGGTATAATAAGTAATGCTTTTTTATTCATCATGTCCTCCTAATTAATAATGATTATCACTATGTTAATTATACAGTGCTCTATCTGGATTATGAAGAATGCACTTTTTTGAACGGAGGTTACTTGGAAGTAACTAATAAGGAGAGATTATTGCATGGCCGAGACGCTAAGAGACGAAATAAAGAAAAAGATCATAAATGGAGATTTCAACTGTGAAAAGGAATACACTTTATCGGTCATCAGCGGCAAGTGGAAGGTTGTTATTTTATGGCATTTAGGTGTTGAGGGACCCCATCGATTTAGTGAGCTTCAACGGCTCTTTCCAAAAATATCCCACAAAATATTAACGAACCAGCTACGTGAATTAATCGAGGATGGCATTGTCCACCGCGAAGTAATCCCTGAAGTCCCACCCAAGGTCGAATATTCGATGACAGAGCTGGGAATGACACTGCTCCCCCTCATTCAGATGATGTATGATTGGGGAAAACAACGTATGGATCAATTTAAAAGAGAGCTTGAATTGTAAAAATGGAAGCTGTAATGCTTCCTTCCTCCTTACCAAACGTTATCTCTCTACAAGATAGCTGTTCATCAGATCCATATGATCAGATTCGACCACGATAGCTGTCATGCCAAGCTCAGTCCTGATCTCATGCCACTCTCCAGCTTCCCATACAGCCAGTTCTCCAGCTTTGATATTCTTAATAACGTTTTCCTTACCAGTCACCAAGCCCTCACCAGACACAACTAAAAACAGCTGAGGAACCGCCGCTTCATGCCCTCCAATAATGCCTTGTTCAGAAAGATGGATACATCCGATTTGAATGACATCAATTTGTTTTTCAAGCATTCGAATAATTGGTGTCATCACTACATTTTGGCTGTCAAAGCGATCTACTGGCTTCCCATGCTCTTTGCCGTAACTGTATATTTTCAATATGCATCACATCCTAAACTAATAGATAGGCTAACACTTCCCCAAAAACCAAAGTCGTCAATGTAACGATGTAGTTTTTAGTTCCCTTGAGATACCTCCAATCGAGGAACGCCTAAAAACCAATGGCAGCTAGTATAATCCTGCCCCAGATCGCAGTCTTCTTTCCCTCCTCGGGAAGCTCCGGTCTACCAAGTCCAACTGTCCATATTCTCAGTATCAGGTTAAAAAAAACGGTAAGCAAAAGGACGATGTTGATCGAAAACATAACTCCCGTCGCATCACTCACTCCTTTCCTCTTGCTAATAACGATAGCTACAATGTCCGATCTGCGCTAAAGAATCTAGATGATCTTATTTGGCCGAAACCACATGGTTTTCTATTCTAACGAATCCATACATTCTTATTTGCTCAAAAAATACAATAAAATCGTACTTAACCACTAAATAGCGCTACCTGAGTTCGTTAGAATCGGAAACTGGACATCTTCATACAAATAACGTGGCTCAGGTTCGTTAGACTCTCCTATTAGCACTGGCCCAAACTGAACAAAAGGACCGAACGACATTCGCCCGGTCCCTTATATAAAATGTTCAATTACACACCCAACCAGCGTTTAAACATATGCTTTGTAGTCGCTTTGTTCATCTCCGCGATCGAGGTGGTCAGCGGGATGCCTTTCGGGCAAGCACGAACGCAGTTTTGTGAGTTCCCGCAGCCCTCAATACCTCCGTCCTCCATCAAGGCTTCGATCCGTTCGTCCGCATTCATTTCACCAGTTGGATGAGCATTAAATAAACGCACCTGAGAAATTGGCGCTGGCCCGATAAAATTGGTCTTCTCGTTGACGTTCGGGCAAGCTTCCAGGCAGACGCCGCAGGTCATGCATTTGGACAATTCATATGCCCATTGGCGTTTTTTCTCCGACATGCGTGGCCCTGGCCCCAAGTCATAAGTACCGTCAATCGGGATCCAAGCCTTGACCCGCTTGAGTGCATTAAACATTCGACTGCGATCAATAACGAGGTCGCGAACAACCGGGAAGGTTCTCATCGGTTCAATGCGAATAGGCTGCTCCAGATTATCAATCAGTGCCGCACAAGCCTGACGCGGTTTGCCGTTAATGACCATGGAGCACGCGCCGCAAACCTCCTCCAGACAGTTCGATTCCCAGCACACTGGAGCAGTATGCTCGCCCTTCATGTTTACTGGATTGCGCTGAATCTCCATCAACGCGCTAATGACGTTCATACCGGGGCGATAGTTCAGCTCAAACTCTTCCGTATAGGGTGCGGACTTCGGATCATCTTGGCGCGTAATGATGAATTTTACTTTTTTGGCCGCAACTTGAGTTTCCGCCATTGCCATAGCTTTTCCCTCCTATTTATCCTTCGAATAGTCGCGAATGCGCGGCGGGATCAGAGAGACGTCCACATCTTCATAGGAAATTTGCGGTCCGTCAGGCGTCCATGTCGCTTTCGTTGTTTTCAAAAATTCCTCATCGTTCCGTTTCGGGAAGTCCGGCTTGTAGTGAGCTCCCCGGCTTTCATTCCGCAGCAGTGCTCCAAGCGTCATCGCCTCTGCCAGCTCAAGCATGTTCCAAAGCTGACGAGTAAATGCTGCACCTGAATTGTTCCAGCGCGACGTATCGTTAATGTTGATTTTTTTGTAGCGCTGCTTCAATTCTTTAATTTTGTTGATGGTCGCCTCAAGCTTGTTATTATAACGAACAACCGTCATATTGGCGGTCATGCACTCGCCAAGCTCCTTATGAATCACATAGGCGTTTTCGGAGCCGTTCATGGCTAGGATACCTTCATATTTCGCCTCTTGCGCTTTACGATAGCCTTCAAACACAGCCGGACTTACGTCCTCAGCCGACTTCTTCAACCCGTGGATGTATTCCACCGCTTTCGGTCCGGATACCATTCCGCCGTAGATGGCGGAGACGAGTGAATTGGCGCCAAGCCGGTTGGCACCATGGTATTGATATTCGCATTCACCTGCTGCAAATAGGCCAGGAATACTCGTCATTTGATTGTAATCAACCCACATGCCGCCCATAGAGTAATGAACCGCCGGGAAGATTTTCATCGGTATTTTACGAGGGTCGTCGCCCATGAATTTTTCATAAATTTCAATAATACCACCAAGCTTAACGTCAAGTTCCTTTGGATCCTTATGGGACAGATCGAGATAAACCATGTTCTCCCCATTAATGCCGAGCTTCATATCAACGCAAACATGGAAAATTTCCCGTGTCGCAATATCCCGAGGTACGAGGTTGCCGTAAGCCGGATACTTCTCTTCCAGGAAGTACCACGGTTTGCCGTCCTTATAGGTCCAAATCCGACCGCCTTCCCCGCGTGCCGATTCTGACATGAGTCGCAGCTTATCATCTCCCGGAATCGCCGTGGGGTGAATTTGAATGAACTCGCCATTGGCATAATGCACGCCTTGTTGATACACCGCGCTAGCTGCGGTGCCTGTATTGATCACCGAGTTTGTTGTTTTGCCGAAAATAATCCCGGGACCACCTGTTGCCAAAATTACCGCGTCGGCAGCAAAAGTTACGATTTCCATCGAACGCAGGTTTTGAGCGCAAATACCGCGGCATACTCCTTCGTCATCCAGCACGACGGAGAGGAATTCCCAGTTTTCGTACTTCGTAACGAGACCTGCTGCCTCATGACGGCGAACCTGCTCATCGAGCGCATACAGCAGCTGTTGTCCTGTCGTTGCACCGGCAAAAGCGGTCCGGTGATGTTTCGTTCCGCCGAACCGGCGAAAATCAAGCAGACCTTCCGGCGTACGGTTAAACATAACGCCCATCCGGTCCATCAGGTGGATGATTCCCGGCGCAGCCTCGCACATCGCCTTGACCGGCGGCTGGTTAGCGAGGAAATCTCCGCCGTAGACGGTATCATCAAAGTGCTCCCAAGGGGAATCCCCTTCGCCTTTGGTGTTAACCGCACCGTTAATGCCGCCCTGTGCACACACGGAGTGGGAGCGTTTTACCGGAACGAGCGAGAACAATTGAACCGGCACGCCCGCTTCCGCCGATTTAATCGTAGCCATCAGCCCGGCCAGACCACCGCCAACAACAATTAAGCTTTGTTTAGCCATGTTTTCAACTCCTAAAAGTTTTGTGAGCGTTACTTCTATGAACTACTTCGAACAAAACTTACTTCGTAAGCATTCACTTAGTTTTGTGAGCATTACTTCTACGAACTACTTCGAACAAAACTTGCTTCGTAAGCATTCACTTAGTTTTGTGAGCATTACTTCTACGAACTACTTCGAACAAAACTTGCTTCGTAAGCATTCACTTAGTTTTGTGAGCGTTACTTTTTCTCTTAAATATCCATTCTACTTATGGCATTTCTTAGGCTATAAATGCCTTTACCGTTTGCAGCATAGCCGTTCCCTCAGCCTGGAATTCTGTGCTACGGAAGGTGAAAAGCGACCATACAAACATAATCGATACGATCGTGAACAAGCCCATGCAAATGAAGGAAGACACGCGCTGTGCCCGCGGTCCAACAGTGATGCCCCAGCTTACCATAAACGACCATAATCCATTCGAGAAGTGGAATGCTGCAGAGACAACCCCGATTAAATAAAGTGCGAAAAATACCGGCTGATTGACGATATCATGCATCACCGCGCCAAGCTCTTCATGAGTGACATTGCCTAATGCCACTTGAATACGGGTCTCATACACATGCCAAATGACAAAGACAAATGCAATACCCCCGGTAACCCGCTGTAGCAAATACCGAAGGTTTCGTTCCGTCTGAAACCGGCCATTGTTCGGCTTTGCTTGGAAGGCGATATACAATCCATAGACGCCATGATATAAAAGAGGCAGCCATATCCCGAAAATCTCCAACACTAGTACTAGTGGAAGGCTATTTAAAAATGCTACGCTATCCTTAAACCCTTGGCTTCCGCCCTCCACGGCTGAAAAGTTGGTAATCATGTGCTCCAGAATAAAAAATCCCAGCGGAATGACACCCAAAAGCGAATGCAGTTTTCTGGAATAAAACCCTTTCATAAGTGCATGTACCCCTTTCTCGTTTCCAACTTTCGTTCGATAATTAGCTATATTTCGTCACCAATCGACCGTCTGACTGCACGAAATAATATGACATACCTTACAGCCAGGTCGCCTTTTTGCCATGTTACAAACGTAACATGTGAACATCCTGTGTCGCTTTTCATGTTACTCCTTTTTAGCTTATAATGGAATTGCAATATATTTATTAACACTTATAACAAATTAACATAAGCGGACAGCTAGACGCGGTAGGTCGAGGCACATTTCTCTTATTCCGAAAAGGGGGCTCTCTTAAATGCTAGAAGAACTGCTGGTATTTACGACCGTAGTTGAGCAATCCAGTTTGAACAAAGCGTCCAAGCTGCTCAATCTGTCCCAGCCAGCCTTATCCCGAAAAATAGCCAAACTTGAAGAAGAATGGGGTGTTTCCCTCTTCCACAGAAAAGGTAAACGTCTTGAATTGACCCGGGTCGGTCAAGAAGCATATATGTATGCACTCGAGCAGCGTCAGAGGCATCAAAGCTTTCTCCAAGCTGTCTCCCGCTTCAAAGCAGCCGAACGAAGCGTAGTTACCCTCGGCGCCAGCCTTACAACCATTCAGACAACATTGCCCCCGCTCGTTACGGCGCTGATGGATAAATTCCCCGACATTGAGGTCAAGCTAGTTACCGGAAAAACGCACGAAATTGTCTCGCATGTTCGGGATAAAAAAGTTGATATCGGAGTCATTGCCTCTTCCATAAGTGAAACAGGGCTTAAGTGTTTTCCTCTTTTTCAAGATCATTTGGAGCTCGTAGTGCCGCGTGGTCATGAGCTTGCAGGCAGCAACCATGCGGAAATGGAAAATTTGAACGGGCGCTCGATGATCATCTTTTCGAAAGGAACGTGGTATCGTAAGCTTATCGACGACCTTTTTGGAAGATATAGCGTTATGCCGGACATCCGTATGGAGATCGATTCTTTTGAAGCGATCGTCCGTTTGCTGCCAACCTGCAAAGCAGCCGCACTGCTTCCAAGATCCTACTTACGAAAGCCACTGCTGCGCGATAATGGATTGGTGACCGTACCCATGCAAGAGTTGGAGCAGACGCGAAGAGAAACCTGCCTCATTTATGCTGACAGATCAGAGCTTACGCTTGAAACGAAAGAATGGATTTCCCATATCCGAGAAAGTTTGATTAAGGAGCTGTCGATGTGAGCATCACGTAGAAACGATACACCCCCGACTTCAAGGCGTAAGAAGTAGTGTGTCTAGCGGGTATTCAATAGTTTTAGTTTCAAGTCATAAAACAAGAAAGAACCTGACGGAATATTCAATTCTCCGCTAGGTTCTTCTGTTCTTCTATATGTAAATCGAGCATCTGCAAAAAACAGCTGCAGCAAGCCTCAACGCTTCGCTGCAACTGTTTTTATTTCCAAACCGAGTTTTCTTGCAACCCAGCCGGTTGTGCTGGCCTGAATAACAATTGTCAGCATAATCGCCATAAAGGCGATCGCTGTAATGATATTGGCGTTAGCGATACCCATTCCTGCGATCATACCTGATAACGCTGCAGGAATAACTCCAGTCTCGCGTACCCAGCACATGAACAACAGTTCTCGCCATGTCCATTTCACCTTGCGGTCCGGCCAAGCGCACAGCAAAATCGTAAGCGGCCGGGCGACGAACATCAATACGAGCACGGCTCCGAGACTTTGCCAGAAATACTGTCCAAGCGTTCCAAAATTCACTTGACTGCCGAGCAGAACGAAGATCAGCATCCGCATCATCACCGTCATATTCTCGGCGAACGAGCTGATTTCAAGGTGATTCTCCTTCAGGGAAAGTCCAAATGTCTCAGCATTTCCCCAAATCACACCAGCCACAAAAGTCGCCATAAATCCGCTGACATGGAGCAAATCCCCGATCAGGTAGGAAGACAAAGCGCAAACAATCATCACGATGGTCGCGTAATCGCGTAAAAATCCGTGACGGGCATGTCCGGCAAAAAAGGTTAAAATCCCCGCAATCACAATCCCGGTGAGAATCCCGCCAAGCGCCGTTTTTAGAAAATCACCCGTCATCGCCCCAAAATCCAGCGAGCCTCCTCCTACCACTGCAGCCAGCAGAGCGAAGGTCAAGATCGATCCGGTAGCGTCGTTGAAAGCCGACTCACTTTCCACGGTTTCGCGTACCTGCTCCTTGATTTTAACTTGTTTAAACACCGGAATAATCGATGCGGGGTCTGTCGAAGCAATAACCGCAGCAGCAAGAAAGGAAAAGATCCAATCCACGCCAAACAAAAAGTGAACTCCGGCACCGACAACTAACGTTGAGATCAGCACCCCGGGCACACTAAGCAGCGATAGCGTAATCCACACTTTACGCAGCCCGCTAAGCCGTAAATTCCGGCCGCCATCAAACAAAATCAGTGCAGAACCAACGGTTAAAATCAATTGGTTGATGAGGGAGCCGCTGGATTCGTGAATTAGATTCAGACCAGGTCCCAGCAGCATCCCAACAGCAATATATACCGCCACATCGGGAAGCTTCAGCTTGCTGGCCAGCTTGCCGGACACCATCCCGACACTTATGACAAACAATACTAGTATTAAAAAGTGATGAATCGAGTCTGTTACAGACGATTCCATTGATGTCACACTCCAACTGTTGGTCACTGTTATTCGTTAACTACTTCTTCGAACTCCTCAATGTTCTTTTTCGAGCCGATGATAACCATAATATCACCGGTATTCAGTTGGTCCATTGCAGTAGGAGCGACAAGGATTCCATTATTCCGATGAATAGCCACGATACTGCAGCCGAAACGAGCTCGAGGGTTCAGTTCACCAACACTCTTCTGGTCTAGACAGGCAGGCACTTTCATTTCCACAATGCTGTATTCCTTGGACAGTTCAATATAATCCACCAAATTGGGGGTTACCAGCTGGTGAGCAACCCGAACTCCCATATCCCTCTCTGGAAAAATAACCCGGTCTACGCCAAGCTTCTCCAGCGCTCGCCCGTGCAGAACAGATATGGCCTTGGCCACCACGGTTTTAATTCCTAGGTCTTTAAGCAAAATAGCGGCGAGGATGCTCATTTGGATGTCATTACCAATTGCTACTACCCCGCAATCAAAGTTGCGAACACCTAGCGATTTCAAGACTTCCTCATCCGTTGCATCCGCTACGACAGCATGCGTCAGATGATCGCTCATTTCGTCGACCAGCTCCTCATTCCGGTCAATGCCTAGGACCTCATAGCCAAGATCCATGAGCTCCAGTGCCAAACTTGAGCCAAAACGCCCAAGTCCGATCACTACAAACTGCTGTGTTTTCATCGTTTGGTTAATCCCCTTATCCTATAATCATTTTGCCTTCCGGGTGGCGATATAATTCTTTACCCTTCTTCGGTCCAAGCGCATAAGCCAGCGTCAGCGGTCCGAGCCGTCCGGCGAACATGGTGAGGCTAATAATAATTTTACCGATCACTGTCAGTTTTCCGGTTAACCCCATCGTTAGACCGACGGTACCAAACGCAGAGGTCGTTTCAAACAAAATGCTAAGGAAGCTTGCATCCTCCGTCGTTGACAGCACCATGGCCACCGCAATGACCAGGAACAAGGATAACATCGTAAGTGTGATTGCCTTGAAGATCCGTTCTTGAGTAAGCCGGTAACGAAACAGCACAAGGTCGGAGCGTCCACGAATCATGGAAGCCACCGCGCCAACGAGAATCGTAAATGTCGTTGTTTTGATCCCGCCCCCGGTAGAGCTAGGCGAAGCCCCGATAAACATCAGAATAATGATGAAAAATTGGGTTGCCTGGCGCAATGCACCGATATCGAGCGTATTGGCTCCCGCCGTTCTTGGCGTAACCGATTGAAAGAAGGAGCTCCAAATTTTCCCGCTCCAACCCAGTGGTTCAAGCGTTCTAGGATTCGTGAATTCAAATATGAAAATGACAATCGCGCCGATCAAAATCAGAGCGGAAGTCATAGATAGTACGACTTTGGAATGTAGCGAAAATCTGCGATGTCGCCGAAATTCAATGATGTCAGATAATACAATAAACCCGATGCCACCAGATACAATCAGGAACATGGCAACAAAGTTGACGATGGGATCAGCGACATATTGCGTCAGGCTCCTATATTCTCCGAATAAATCGAACCCCGCATTGTTAAACATAGACACCGCATGCCATACACCGTAATACAACGCCCTCCCAATCGGCATATCAAATGACCAGCGGATGGCAAAGATTAGGGCCGCGCAGGATTCAATAACGAGGGAATACATCAATACCTTTCGAATTAATCTTACGATACCCTCCATCGTGTTTTGGTTCATCGCCTCTTGGAGGAGTAAACGGTCTCTAAGCGATATTTTGCGTTTCAAAACGAGTGAGAACAACGTTGCCATGGTCATGAAGCCGAGACCGCCCACCTGTATTAACATGACAATGACAACTTGCCCAAACGTGGAGAAATAGGTGCCGGTGTCGCGAACGACCAAGCCCGTAACGCAAGTAGCTGAAGTGGCCGTAAACAGTGCATCAACAAAAGGCAACGTCGTTCCCTTTGTGCTGGAAATCGGGAGCATCAGCAAAACCGAACCCAGCAAAATAATAAGCGCAAATCCCATCACCAAAATTTGTGGCGGAGATAAGCTGATTTTTTTGAAGAACAACATATTCACCTCATCGTTGTAGTTAAAAAAGAACAAAAGAAAAAAAGCACTGGATTTCCAATGCCTTTCGGTGTTTGGCTCCTGTTGCAAAGGCCTACGAGGTTAGCTGCCGGATTCGGACATGCACAGTTGCCCTATTCGCTGGTTGTGGCAAGTAGCCGCAAGTTTACGCGAAATTCACCCCCAAAAAATCGGTTCCCCCGTTTTCAAATTGAAATTCGGCCGATATTCTTTTTTTCATAAATTTTCATTTCATTTTCGTCAAATGGATTATAATCCTTATTCACTTCCACTACAAAGTTGTATTTCCATGAAAAAGCTGTAAAATTGGCTAAAAGCAGCGAAACAATCTTTAAGTTCGCTTTAAATCTGAGTCATGCTAAGGCTGGCAGATGTTATTGCGCCTTTACAAGATTTTCCCTTCTGCTATGGCGAAGGTTTTAACGCTGTGTTATCTTTACTTTGACGCACTTGGAAACAATTCATGCGATTTCAAACAAATTATTATTAAAGGAGTTCTTTGGAAATGAATTCTTCCACGAAACCATTCGGTCGCATCCTAAATCAAAAATCGATCTGGGTGCTGGCCGCTCTCGGACTGATTATTTTCTTGTTTGTACAAGTATTTCCATCAACGGCTTCTGAAACACTGGAAATGGACCAATCAAACAAGGTCATCTCCAAGCAGCAAGCCAGAAATGAAGCGATAAAATTCGCTCAATCCGTATTACAAATGAAATTAGACGGGCAGGAGCAGGCACTAGTTACTTACGAGACCAATTCAGATCTTTATGGTTATTTAACCAAAGAGGACCTGCTGGCATCATTTTCGAAGAAATATGAGAAAAAATTTCCTTACGACGTTTTTCGTGTTCATTTTACCCACCCGGATGCGGTATTAAACCAGCTTAACGTTGACGTACATATGACGACCGGCCAAGTCGTCCGATTTGAGAAAGTCGCTTCAGCCAGCACGGCCAATAAACAAATGATGCTGAAATATGGTAGCGAAACCGAAGCTTCTTTACGTTCTTGGGAAGGGGACATGACCCTCGCGGAAAAGGAAAAGCTCGCCGAACCTTACCTAAAAGCATTCGGGTTCCAAAGCGATCAACTGGAACTGGCATCCAAAGAAGGAGACGTCGGTCTCCTGTATCATGTACCCGGATCCAAAGTAGGAGAATCCCAGGCTCAGATCAAATTGCATTATGAATACGGCGCGGTCTCCTCGCTGGAAAGCTCCTTTTCGGTGCCACAGTCACATACGGATTATGTAAAGGGACAGACCAAAATTGCTAACTGGCTCACCTTTGGAGGATATGCTCTGTTTACGCTCGTGCTTGGCATTTTGGCTATAGTATACAGCGCTCTGACTAGAATGCATACCTCCTTTAAAAGAGGTATATTCCTAGCCTCCGTCTATTTCATTCTTTCCATGGCAGGAACGATCAATATGCTCCCGGCCTTCCAATCGGAGAGCACGGAGACCGGTGTTATCATGTTCGCACTAATCTTTCAAGGTCTGGTAACGCTATTCCTCGCCGCCTCCGTCTATTTCTCACTCGTCGGTGGAGACGGGCTGTGGCGGAAAAGTGAGCTGCGCTTATGGGCTCGGGCCAAGGAGCCAGGCTACGGTCGCCAAGTGCTCACTTCCATGGGCCAAGGATACGCTTGGGCCCTCATTTTGCTCGGTGTTCAGTCCATCATTTACATTGTGCTGGACAAAACCATTCATACGTGGTCAACAACAGATGCTACACAATCGCCTTACAATATGTATTACCCGTTACTACTCCCTCTGCTGGCTTGGGTGGCCGGGATCGGAGAGGAAGCCGTTTACCGACTGTTCGGGATACCGATGCTGAAAAAAATATTCCGTAGCACATTCGTCGCGAGTCTCCTGACGACGTTAATCTGGGCTTTCGGTCATACGCTTTATCCGATATACCCGGTCATTTCCAGACCGATTGAACTGACCTTTATTGGGCTTTTGTTCAGCTTCATTTTTTTACGATACGGATTTATGGCTGTCGTCTTCTCGCACGTCATTTTCGATAGCATTCTGATGGCTTTGAGTCTGATGTTTATGGGCGGGGCGCTCAACATTGGTGCCGGGATATTCTATATCGCTCTGCCAGCGATCGTCGCCTATATCATCTATCTGTTCAACCCGCCAGGGAAGGAACGGAAGGAACCGTTTCCGCTAAAAAGAGAGGAGCCGTTAATCACGACTCCTCAACCTCTTCCTCATCCCGAAGGGCATTTATAATTTCGCGGGCTAGCTTATCACCAATCGAAAGAGGCCGAAAGTCTTCGACGGAGGCCTCTTTTATTTTTTTGAGCGAGCCGAAATGTTTAAGCAGTGCCTTCCGGCGTTTCTCGCCGATCCCAGGAATGGCGTCCAGACGAGAAGCAACCATCGATTTGCCCCGCTGCTCGCGGTGAAATGAAATGGCGAAGCGGTGAACCTCGTCTTGGATCCGCTGTAGCAAATAAAACTCCTGGCTATCCCGAGCCAAATGAATCGGCGCCGGAGGATCAAATGCCATCAGCTGTGCCGTCTTATGCTTGGCATCCTTTACGAGGCCGCATACCGGAATGTAGAGGCCAAGCTCGTTCTCCAACACATCGGTTGCTGCAGAGATTTGCCCCTTCCCTCCGTCGACTACGATGAGATCGGGCATCGGTAGGTTCTCCTTCAGCACCCGTTCATACCGGCGACGAATGACCTCACGCATCGTCTCGTAATCGTCCGGGCCTTGAACGGTCCGGACTTTATATTTCCGGTACTCTTTCTTAGCGGGCTTGCCTTCGATAAAAACGACCATCGCCGATACCGGATTCGTCCCCTGAATATTCGAGTTGTCAAACGCCTCAATCCGGGAGAGTGAGGACAAGCCAATGGCCCGGCCTAAATTTTCCGAGGCCTTTGAAGTCCGCTCTTCATTGCGTTCAATGAGCTGAAACTTCTCGTTAAGCGACACACGAGCATTCTCCTCGGCCATTGTGATCATCTGCTTCTTAAGTCCACGCTGAGGCACGAGCGTCTTCACGCCAAGCCATTGCTGCAACGCAGCCGCTCCGGAGACGGAGTCAAGCATTTCGCCTTCTTCCTCCATTTCGGGAAGCAAAATTTCCTGCGGCAGCGCCGGATTTTCACTATAATACTGCGCCACATACGACAGAAAATCACTGTACGCATCACCATAGAACGGAAAGACGGATGCGTGCCGTTCAATCATTTTGCCCTGACGCATGTACAGAATTTGCACACACATCCAGCCTTTATCGACTGAGAAGCCAAAGACGTCGCGGTTTTTCGCATCCTTCGTCGTAATTTTCTGCTTCTCCATCAGCGCATCAATATTGATTATTTGATCCCGCAGCTCCTTGGCTCGCTCAAACTGGAGCTCCTCAGCCGCCTCCATCATTTTGCGCTGAAGCTCTTTTTTGATCTCCTCATGCCCGCCGCTCAAAAAAGAAGTGATCTCCTGGATCATCGCATCATACGATGCCTGGGGTACTTCCTGAACACATGGTGCGAGACATTGACCCATGTGATAATAAAGGCATACCTCTTTCGGCATAACGTTGCATTTACGCAGCGGATACATGCGGTCAAGCAGCTTCTTCGTCTGCTGGGCGGCATAGGCGTTCGGGTATGGCCCAAAATATTTGGCCTTATCTTTAAGCACCCGACGGGTTACTTCCAGCCGTGGATGCGGTTCATTGGTAATTTTAATATACGGATAAGTCTTATCATCCTTAAGTAGAACATTAAACCGTGGAGAATGTTTTTTAATCAGGTTGCACTCCAGAATGAGCGCTTCCATATTGCTTCCGGTCACGATATATTCAAAATCGCGGATTTCAGACACCAGCCGCTGCGTTTTTCCATCATGGCTGCCTGTAAAATAGGAACGAACCCGGTTTTTTAGTATTTTCGCTTTTCCGACGTAAATGATCTTGTCTTCCTTGTTCTTCATCAGGTAGCAGCCCGGAAGATCCGGCAGCAACGCCAGCTTATGCCGAATGTTCTCCAGCGCCTTCTCCTGCTCCTGAATCTCGTTCATAAATGAATCCATAACTCTATCCCTCCTCCCCCTACGGAATAGTTTACATCATTCTACATAGAAAACGCCCCCGGAAAAAACCGGAGGCGTTATTAAAGCGGCAGATCACTGCGCACCTCGTTGCCTGACTTATTGATGTTTAGCGATCAGATTTTTCAAGGTATCCTTGGAATTCAGGCCGACGATTTTATCCACCGGCTGGCCGTCCTTGAACAGGATTAGCGTAGGAATACTCATAACCCCAAAACGGGAAGCCGTTTCCGGATTATCATCTACGTTGAGCTTCGCAATTTTTACGGAATCCCCAACTTCTGTCGAGAGTTCCTCTAAAATCGGAGCGATCATTTTGCAAGGACCGCACCATGGTGCCCAGAAATCAACAAGAACCGGACCTTGTCCTTCAATCTCACCATTGAAAGACTGATCGGATACATTCACAATTGCCATGACAAATCTCCTCCTTATATGTTTGCAACCTTATTTTACAAACAGAAAAATGTGCTGACAGCTCCAGGAAAAAGCTGCCGAACCAATTATACCACACTTTTTTTAGGAAAAGAAAGCAGCTGATAGCGCCTTCTTTACAAAGTAAAATGCGATTGGTTATACTAAGAATAACCTAAAAACAAAACGTCTATGACATTTCGCATTGACGACATGACTAATTCGTGAGGAGGCCCCATCGCTATGGATGCAAATATGCATGCGAACGATCCGCGGCAGCACATCAACGAAGAACCCCGAAACGACCTGTTTGATCTGATGAATGGTTTTTTCGGAATGCTCACTTTTATGGCCGTTATATTTTTTGGCATGGTCATTATCAAATTTATCGCCAGCTAAACGGCAGCGTGCACATGTTGCTTTCATCGCTGCATCAAAGAGCCGGGTCCCTTGTAAAAGGTGCCCGGCTCTTATGATATTACGCACGCCCGCGCTTATTCGTTCCACCCACCTGAACAACATCGACAAACGGAGCAATCCTGTCCATTAACCGCTGGCCCTTATGAACCTCCTCGCCATCCTTGTTCGTAAAGCTGAGATGCTTCTCCAGCATTTTAAGCGAGTAATTTGAGGTATAAAATGTCGGTTTGCGGTTCATTCGGAAATTTAAAATCGAACCCATGACATGATCACGTACCCAAGGATTTAAATTTTCCGCTCCGATATCGTCAAAGATCAGTAAATCCACCTGCTTCATCATTTCTACCGTTTCCCGCAGCCTATCGTTATCCTGCAGCATCGACTTCAAATCCTCGACGAATTCCGGCATATACACAATTGCTCCGGAAAAGCCTTCCTTCGCCAGCTCATGGAGCAGGTAGCACATTAAAAACGTCTTGCCCGTTCCAAAATGCCCTTCAAGGTAAAGTCCCTTCATTTGAAGTCCGGATTCCTTCGTCTCTTGGATATAACGAAACACTTGACCAACAGCCGGAGCGCGCATGTTATCCTTGGTCATGATTTCAACAGCATCATAACCCTCTTCCAGGGCGCGGTCATCGACGTAGAAGCTGTGAATCCGCTTCTTCACGGACATCTCCCGCTCATGCTGCAACTCTTTAGTACAAGGAACCTGCCGGTCAATGAGCTGGGGTTCGCTGCCGATTCTCTCCACCGACAGTTTCGTAAAATGCCCGGGAAAATCGTTAGGGCATTGCTCGAGTCCGGGACAATTTGCGCAGTTCTGATGATCGCGGACATATTGATATAGTTTAGCCATCCCCCGCGTAAGCTGCTCTTCACCGAGCTCAGGGTGACTGCTGCGTAGCTCTCTTACCAGCGGTTCGCTCTTCAATCTGGCTGCCAGTTCCTCCGAACGGCGTTTCAGCTGTGAGCTATTCATTTGAGACAGCACTTCCCCAAGTGATTCCATAGCGTTTCATGCACCTTCCCCCGGCCCCTCGGCCATCTAACTCAAACTACATTCCTCTCGGTTTGCCAGCCTGCATTTGCTCCGCCATTTTCAGCAGCTCAGCAAACTCCTCTTCAGACACGGCTTGATCACCGCCGGATTTCTCCACGATCGGAATTTCCGGCTTCGGCTTGGCTCCACGGTTGGTATAGGTTCTTCCGCGGCCACCGTTTTTTTCCGCTGCTCCAGCTACCTTTTCCTTAACCTTAGCTTGGTCACGAATATATTGAACCGCCTTTTCGTATGTGCTCACCTGCTTGAGTAGCATATTCGCAGCGATGGCATCCACAAAGTTACGATTGATCCGTTGCTCTCCGCCCGAGGTGAGAAGCTGCATTAAATAGTGAATTAGGACGTTGATAACTTCCCCAGGCAGTTTGTAATTAAGATCGATTTTCTCAAATATATCCAGCAGGTTGTCCGGAATCGTCCCCGGAAAAAATATTTTCAAAAGCCGGGTATACGGCTCGTTGCGCAGCATCATATTGTACTGATGAATATCGCACTTGCTTTGGAATTGCGGCGGCACGTCCACATAGTACTCCATCTGCACGGCCACCTCTTCAGGATGGCTGGCATTTCCAGAGGTACTCTCTTGGGCTTTAGCCTCATCGCTTCGCAAAGAGACGATTTTACCCACGGTAACCTCACGCTCTTCCTTCCGCCGTTTCCCCTGCCGGAATTGCAGGTTCGCTTTATATTGAAGCTCATCCAGTACAATTGCACCGTTTTTATCGAAAATGTCGTCCTCATCAAGCAGACGGCAAATATCCTGCACGCTAAGCTCATACTTGCGGGCTACATAGTTGACGACTCCCATGCCTTCGGCATCGAAGCGAAGCGCCTCGACGAAAGCACGATTCCGGGACTCCCGTGGAAAACGAAGAATGATGTCCGCATAATTGATCACTTCATCCTCACCAGACAGCTGCGTTCCCGGCTGTCTGGTCAGCGCTGTTTCAGCGATTGCCTGCTCCAGCTCATAATCGATCGAATGCGTGTTAAGCTCAAAAATATCATAAAACGGAACAGATATATTTTCTTTATTGTAAGTGGCGCCAGGCCACTCCTCCGGTTCCTTGCTAAACATTTGCTCGCGCAACGCCATCACTGCAAACTTTCCGATCTTGTCGCGCAGCAGCAAAGTCAAATGCTGTGTTCTAAAAAACTCGGCAGGACCAAGCGGAGCCTGCAACTCGTATTCATACATATAATCGTCGCTATCCGGAACGTATAGACGGCTCGTCTGGAGCAGCCCGACTGCTTCCAACCGGGAAGCCTGTTCGATTAGAAACTTGCGGCCCTTCTCGCTCGGGTCGATGCCTAAGGTCAGAAACAGCTTACGTTGCTGTTCAATACCCGAATAGCCGACCTGCTCAAGCGGCACCTGCTCCGCCAGCAATCTAAACAGCGAGACGGCGAACGCACCGACCATCGGTTGATAAACGAGTCCGAGCATCTTGCCGTCCAAGGGGCTGAGGCAGAAGTCACGGTATACGCAATATTGGTGATTTTCAGTAAAATGAAGTATGTTGCTAATGCGCACGCTCCATCTCTCCTCCCATTTACGAACAAGTAGACTTTATCTATTTTAGCATAAAAGGCTTCGTCCTGAATCGCCCCAAGCTTACAAAAATCGCTGTTTTTCCCCGCGCGTCTTGTCGGCAGATGCGTTTTGCTTCGCTTTTTGCCTATCGCAGGAGACGACTCTAGCAAATCTACCCAAACTATTATTTTACAAAAAAAGAGGACCGCCCGGCAATTCGGACGATCCTTACCCCTATTCTCTATATTCTTTTAAAACATTTTGTATCCGCCCAGTCTCAGCTTGCGGATCGTCCATCCGCTCAAAATAGCCCCTATCAACCCAGCTACCGCCGTTAAATAATCGACTAGCCTAAAGGATGCCAAATAGACACCGAAGCTCTGCTCATGGTCCCATAACGTATATATAACGATTGGCAGAATAATAAGAATGAAAATATACGCAGGAAACCAGGTCGTCTTCATCAGCATATTGAGTATGAACCCGATGCCAAACATCATGACGAAGAATAACACCATCAGCACCAGCACGATGAGCCAACCCATCGCTCCCCCACCCTTCTATAAAACGCATTTGAATTTAACTTTCAACTATGAAATAGATCACATCTGTTCAAGCTAGTAGTAAGTTTACTAGAAAAAATGTAACGAAGCAATGAACTTTGGATGAAATGTTGGTGAATCGATTTGCTCCCTTAGCTCACCTTGAGATACAATAAAAGGAGTTGAATCTATTTATGGCGATCTCATTAGAAATCTAGGAGTGATTATACAATGAACGAAGCTGCATCAACCCTGGAAGGATGGTATGCCCTTCACGACTTCCGGACGATCAATTGGACCGCCTGGAAAGCAGCGGATGACGAGGAACGCGCCGGTGCACTGGAAGAGCTGCACAATTTTCTTCAGGAATGGAGCCTCATGGAGCAATCCAAAACTGGCAGTACGGCGGTATACTCTATCGTAGGCCAGAAAGCCGACATCGTGTTTATGCATCTTCGGGAAACGTTGGAGGAGCTAAGTGCACTGGAAACTGCCTTCAATAAAACGACCTTTGCCGAATATACAACAAAGGCTTACTCCTATGTCAGCGTTGTGGAGCTCAGCAATTATATGGCCTCCGGCGACGGCGACCCTAAAGCGAACCCTGAAGTTATGGCTAGACTTCAGCCTATTCTTCCTAAATCTAAGCATATATGCTTTTACCCGATGAATAAGAAGCGTGATCTTAGCGATAACTGGTATATGCTGCCTATGGAGGATCGTCGCTCGATGATGCGCAGCCACGGCATGATCGGCCGAAGCTACGCTGGAAAGGTTAAACAGATCATTACCGGTTCTGTCGGGCTCGACGACTGGGAGTGGGGAGTTACACTTTTCTCGGACGATGCGCTGCAATTCAAGAAGCTAGTTTATGAGATGCGGTTTGACGAAGTCAGCGCACGGTTTGGCGAATTCGGCGGTTTTTACGTCGGCAATGTGCTTGATGCGGAACTACTGGAGGAAATGTTGAGAGTATAAACTGCGAGTTTCGAATATAGGGTATAATAGATAGGCTTTGACGAACCTTTCAATAGGACCTGGCGGAGGAGATTCTCCGTCAGGTCCTTTATATTCTAGCGGGTTTTCACACCCCGCTCCACTGGTAAGCTCCGATTTGCGGTGGATTTGGCTATGAATTTGCGGTGCATATGAGGTAAATGCATAAAGTACATTTATTTTTCCCCATATCTCAATTTTTCTCGCTTTAATTGTAAAAAGTGCATTTAATAACCGGTCATAGCGCATCAATCAGCCTACTATACCTATTTAGTTGCACTTTTTGCATTTACTTATGCATGTCCTCGGAAAATGGATGAATTAGATGTACCAAATACAACTAGCTCATGTTCACAATTTCACCTGACGTAAATCTGTTCAAAATGAGTGTAAGATAGAATGATTCTGGCGGCAAAAAAAGAGGCCAGCTCAATTAGCGGCCCCCTTGATCTATTCTTCCTCCTGAAGCCCAGCTTGAAGTGATTCCAAGTACTCCGCCGTGGCTCGATCACGGTCACGACTCTTTTGCTTCAGCCGCTCGATCGCCGGAAGAATCAAAATATCGATTTCCCTTTGGATCGTATACGCCAAATCGTACTTCTGCTGTGATTCCAAATAAGAGCCGACCTCCATCATGGCGTTGTAACGATCCAGCTCTTCTCGGGTTAATAGCCCCCGAACCTGCACGCTGCAATGGCGCATATTAGAAGAATCTTCCTTTTCTCAGCACGAGCGGAATTCCGCCGATAATGAAGAGATAGCGCAAATCGACGAGTTTCTTCAACTGAGCGGCACCCCAGCCTTTATATTTCTTGCCGAATGCGGACGCCACCGCTTCCCCTTTACCAAGTGAGGCTACCGTTCCTTTATTGCTGAAGATGAATTTCTTCTGCTCTTTGCCTCGAATCGCGGCAACCACATTTTGAGCACAAGTGACGCCCTGCTGCATGGCAATTTGTGCTGTTGGCGGATAAGGACGTCCTTCGGCGTTAAACATGAGCGAGTTGTCTCCGATAATAAAGACGTTCTCATGTCCTGGCGCCCGCAGATAATCGTCAACTTTGACACGGCCCCGAGCCGTTTCGAATCCGGCAGCTTCCACAAGCCGATTACCGCGTATACCGCCAGTCCAAATCACGGTTGCAGACTTAATCTCTTCGCCTGTGGCCAACACAACCCCATTCGGGGTACATTCCTTAATGGCAACGCCGATCTTAAATTGAACACCTTTCTTACGAAGTACATCCATGGCGTAATCAACAAGCTCCGGATCAAAACCCGGCAGCGCCGTTGGAGCGGCTTCCACATTATAGACATTGACAAAGTTCGGATCTACATCATATTCTTTACATAACTGAGGAATACGATCGGCTAGTTCAGCAACAAATTCAATACCGCTAAAACCAGCTCCCCCTATGACGAAGTTCAAACGATCTGTACGAGATTCATCAGCCTTGTACAAGGCAAATTGATATTCAATATGCTGGCGAATCAAACGAACGGAGTTAATGCTGCGAATCGTCATCGCGTACTCTTTAAGTCCCGGAATGCCAAACGATTCTGGCTCACCGCCAAGCGCTATTATGAGGTAATCATAAGACAGCGTCCCATCCTGAAGCACTACTTTTTTATCGGTTAGGCGAATTTCCTGTACAATAGACTTCACAAGATCGATTTTAAATTCGTCGATCAACTTAGAAATGGAAACGCGTGTATGTTCAATCGAGTCCGTTCCGGCCGCTGGCATATGCAAATGAGTTGTGAAGTAATGGTAGTCATGACGGTTCACCAAGGTGACATCCGCCTCATTGTAATTCAATTCTTTCTGCAAACGTTGAGCGGTAAGAATCCCCCCGTAGCCTGCACCCAGAATTACAATCTTGGGTATGGTACTCATGAAATGTTCTCCTTCCAAATGTTAGCTCTCTATATTTTTATTTAAAGCCAAAAACTTCAATGTGAAAATTAACACATAAAATTTCAATCTTCGGCAACAATCCTAATAGATCTAATCTGCTCTAATTATATATGTTGCAAACAGTTTAAGCCTTAATTTTATTATTATCAAAACCATTCCGTTGTATTTTGCCAAATGTACTTTTTTCGTCACAAATTTGAGTGCATACATTTGAATGATATCGATTTTTTACCAAAAGATCAAGTCTTAAATTTGCACGTGCTCTCAGTCTTCCCAGTGTTTTCATTTCCAGATATATGTTATTTTTTGTGCAAAATTTTAAGTTGTCTTTGCAAGTCGAAGCGGGATGTTTATAATAAAGTAGAATTGACATTATAAAGCTTCAAGAAACCATCTGGAGGTGTTTGGCCTGTGTCATCTCAAATCAACAACGACGATTTTACCGATCTGCTTATCATTGGAGGCGGTCCAGCGGGAATGTTCGCCGCATTCTATGGTGGAATGAGAAAAGCTTCCGTTAAATTAATCGAAAGTATGCCTCAGCTTGGGGGACAAGTTGCCGCCCTCTATCCTGAGAAATATATTTACGATGTAGCCGGTTTTTCGAAAATTACCGGTCAAGAGCTAATAAACAATTTGAATGAACAGCTTGGCAAGTTTGAAGCGGACATTCGACTGGAAGAGAAAGTGATGCAAATCGAGAAAAAGGATGAGCGTGATTTTGTCGTTACAACGGATAAAGGGGTTCACCACGCTCGTGCTTTGATTATCACAGCAGGAGTAGGTGCATTCGAACCACGCCGGCTGGAGCTGGAAAATGCAGCACGTTTCGAGAAAACGAACCTGCATTACTTCGTCAGTGATCTCAATCAATTCCGCGACAGAAAAGTGCTGATTAGCGGTGGCGGCGATTCTGCAGTCGACTGGGCTCTCATGCTGGAGCCTATCGCTGAGCAGGTTACGCTCATTCACCGCAGAGACAAATTCCGCGCACATGAACATAGCGTTGAGAAACTGATGGCTTCCCGCGTTCAGGTTATCACGCCTTCGGAAATTTCCGTGCTACACGGCGAAGATCTCATTGAAAAGGTAACGCTCGCTCATGTAAAGACGAAGGAAACCCAGGATATCCTCGTTGATGATGTCATCGTTAACTTCGGCTTTGTTTCCTCGCTCGGCCCGATTGCAGAATGGGGACTCGACATTGAAGGCGGCTCGATCGTAGTCGACTCGCGGATGGAAAGCTCCATTCCCGGCATTTTCGCCGCCGGCGATATTACGACATATCCTGGCAAGCTGGATCTGATCGCTGTTGGTTTTGGTGAAGCTCCTACCGCCGTCAACAATGCTAAGGTATATATAGATCCGGAAGCTAAATTGTCCCCGGGACATAGCAGCAATCTCAAACTGTAGCTTTTACATGAAATAATAAGAAAAAGGGTATCTTAACTTTACGGAAAATAATGCCGTAAAGGAGAGATACCCTTGTCTTTTATATGCCCTTTATGCAACGGTCTAGCTCCACTAAATGCGACTTGTCCCGATTGCGGTCATGTGCTGGAGAATGAGGGGAAAAAAGAAGATTACGCAGGGCCTTATAGTCCCTACGGCTCCGCTGACCAGTACACCTCCACCATTTCCTCGCGTCACCCTTCCGGGTGTGAGCATGTGGTTCAATGTCCACATTGTCATGAAGCCTATATTTATCATGTCAACGCCTGGCAGGCGCTTTAATGGAATGTGGATAAGTCTCTCTAATAAGCCGCTATAGTAGCTTGTCCATTCATTATTGCACAAGGCTATACACAGCAGGCTCTAATTTACGTTTACGGATTTCTGCTAACAGCAGTGCGATAAATTCCCGGTCCAATTGCAATTCTGTCGCCATATGGTAGGATTCCAGCAGCAACTCGTCCGTTAACAGCGCCATTAGTCACACATCCTTTCTATTTTTTTCCTAATCATATCAAGAAAAAATTAGTAGAACAAGTGTTCCTCTTATCCACAACCGCTTGTGGAAATCCTGTGAATAACATGTTAGTAAGGTGGATAAAGTGTTGAAAAACGTACTGGGATAATGTGGACAAAAGTTATTCACAGGATATTAACGCCCCGTTTTTTGTCTAAAAATTTTTTTGTGGTAAGTAAGAACATTTCACCTGGCTGCCTGTATTTATACCATTTATTAGTTCATCTTGTATTGAATCTACTAAAATTTTATTGAGGACGTGTGTTCACTTCAAATATCCAAATCTTGCCATTCATATCCACCCCGTAGTCAAAGCCAAGCTCGGCAATTCCCGGGAATGAATTTTCCAGGATGTGTATGCACGTATTGGTTAAGGTGCGCATCTCACGCCGTTTCGGGCTGGCGGCCCGTCTACGGAGCGATCGCGTCAAACCTTCCTTTGCGCTAAGCTGTGTACCACCTTTGCACAGATTGGTAACGAACAATCCAGGTCTGGCTAAACGCCCCACCATGGAACGATAGACCCAAGCTCCGCCTTCCTTGACGACCTTTACCCGGTAGTCGATCGGTCTTCCCCCGATTCTAGCCAGGTTGATCCCCTGCTGAATCATGTATTTCCGGCGGACCTTCATCCGGTTTAGCGATCGGAACATCGTTTCAAAACTACTGAATCTGCTCTGCCTCGACATATAGGTAAAAGCGTAAACACCGCCGGCGTATGTCACCTTGATGACCCCATAACCTCCACCGCCGCGCAGCGGTTTAATGACCACCATTCGATACTGATGAAGCATCTGTCTTAACGTGTTTGCATTGTACAATCGGGTTTGCGGTATGTGGGCGGCCACGTCCGCATTGCTGAGAAGCGCCTCGGTCTTCAGCCATTTATTGGCCAGTTGTCTTCCCGCCATTCCACCATCCCCCTTTCTGGCACTATACGATAACATACTCAAAGACGGGGGGCATTTCTTGTATGATTGTCCAAGGCGCTTGCCTTTTTTCCGATTGGCCCTTTTGATGGCTGCTTTGCCAAAAACATGGATTAACGTATAATATGGGAGAAGATGGATTAACCAGAAGGAGGAGAATTGCTATTTTGCTGACGGCTTCATTCTCGGAGTCCTTGTTTACAGGGCTGTATTGGTTTGGGATGATCGCCATGTCGCTCGTATTGATCGGGGTCACGGTGACACTGTTCTGGATGGGCATTCAAATGCTTAGAAGCAAAAGCCCGCGTAAAGGCTTGGCAATCGGATGTATTGTGTTTTCACTTACCGCGAGCTGCATGATAGCACTGATGGTAGACAAGCAATTTTTTTAGTTCAAAAGATTCAAGTCATTCCTTGGAATGGCTTGAGTCTTTTTTTAAAATAAAACGTATAACTATTTATGTATGTTTTTCTAAGGGCAACCGCAAGAGATACAGGAGGTTAGTAAATGGAAAATTCGCAGTCATGGGGTCACCGCTTCAAAAAGTTTTTTTTGAATAACCGCTTTGTGCTGTTTCTGCTAGTCCTGCTGCTCATCGGCTTAAATGTTTTCGTATTCGCCAAAATCCAGTTTATCTTTAAGCCATTAACCGTTCTGCTAAAAACGGTACTGCTCCCTATATTGCTCACCGGGGCAATCTATTACCTATTAAATCCGCTTGTTGACTGGCTGGAGCGAAAAAAAGTAAAACGTGTGTATACGATCATCGCATTGTACCTCTTTATCATAGGATTAATCACCTTGCTCGTCATGAATGTTTTTCCCCTGGTGAGGGAACAAGTCATTGGGTTGATCGATAATTTTCCAAAATACAGCTATGAGGTTCAAGCCCAGATCGAGCAGTTGACTGGAAGCAGCCTACTCCTTGAGATCCAAAAGTCTACAGGCTTTAACCCTGCGGATTTGGGGAGTACGATATCCGAGCAGGCAACGTCGCTGATGGACAGTGTTTGGTCAGGAATCGGCGGTTTTCTAGGAGCGCTCAAAAATATCGTGCTCGCCATCGCTACCGTACCGTTCATCCTTTTCTATTTGCTGAAGGACGGTAAGAAGCTGCCGAATTTCATTCTAAAATTCGTACCCGTTCGCTTTCGTGAACAAACACACCGGGTTATGACGGAAATGAACGGCCAAATCAGCTCCTACATTCGCGGCCAAATTATCGTAAGCTTCTGCATCGGTGCGCTGTTGTATATAGGCTACCTGATTATCGGCCTCGACTACTCTCTCACTTTGGCCATTATCGCAGCATGTACCAGCATTGTTCCTTATCTAGGGCCGGCTATCGCAATTACACCTGCATTGATCATCGCGATTGTCACTTCGCCGGTGATGCTGCTCAAACTGATTATCGTATGGACCGTGGTTCAGCTGTTTGAGGGCAAATTCATTTCACCACAGATCATGGGTAAATCGCTGAAAATTCACCCGATCACCATCATTTTCGTCATTCTGACGGCAGGCAACCTATTCGGCGTTGCCGGGGTTATTCTAGCCGTACCAGGTTATGCTGTACTTAAAGTAATCTGTACACACCTGTTCCAATGGTTCGAGCGCCGTTCACATTTGTATGAGCCGGAACAGCAAACAGCTAATCCAGAGTCTGGAGAAAGTACGACATCGGATCTTTCGTAAACGGTTCTTATCTTCCCGATAATCCGAAGTGGGATGGGTTCTTATATATCTAGGAAAAACCTGGCGAAAAATCACCGTCAGGTTCTTTTTGTTTAAAGTCTATACCTATCATCTCTCCCCTCTACTTCCCCAACGATCCACCAATAAATGTATTCTGTGCAGCTAATTTGAACCCAAATCGGGATTTTTGGACATTAACTGTATTATGTACATCTAAACTGGGCTAATTTGGAAAGGGTAATATTTCTCCATTTAGATGTACTTTTTGCATTTATAATCTCAGGAAATTCAACAAGACGATGTTTAACTGTACAAAATGCATCTAGTAATCATTCACTCGCCTGATCTGTCTCGATTATTGCGAGAGCAGGCTATCTCCAACATTTTTGGGCTTAAAGAATAAAAAACCTCTATTAAGAATCAGTCCAAGGACTGCCTTAACAGAGGCCAAAATGGTCATATTAAATATTAGTACCTATATCGGCTTTAGTCACACATTTCCGGCTGCCCTTCCTCATCCTTCATCTTGAAAGACTGTCCGCAGCCGCAGGTGGCGATGGCGTTCGGGTTATGGATGGTGAAGCCGCCGCTCATGCCGGACTCCTTAAAGTCAATTTCAAGTCCATTTAGATAACGAATGCTATCCTTCTCAACGACCACTTTGAGACCTTTGACGTCCATGTAGACATCGTTGTCGGTCTCCTGATCGTCCAGTCCCATTCCATATGAAAAACCGCTACATCCGCCAGGGTTAACCCCGATCCGCAGGAACATGTTCGGCGTTTCTTCTTCGCTCAGCATATGTTTAATCCGTGCCATGGCACTATCGCTAATTGTAATCATAAGTGATCACTCCTTTAATCAAATTATACCTCACAACCTAATCTCGCTCAATAAAGGTGATTTTTATAGTTGCATTATTTATTTCTCTATGCTTGGCTTATTGCCCACTGGTAATGGGAGGTTTATAATAGGATGGTGGTTTATACTGTCTAATACGATCTAGTCAATATATTATGCCGGGAATCCGGGCTTTAGCCTTGTAACCGTTTAGGGAAAGACTCATGCTCTACACTCGGAAATGGAGGGATTGCCATGTTTACAACTATTACACCAAACATCGATAAGAAAATGGCAGAAATTACGGAAAAAGTCCGGCACGGGGAGCGCCTTACGCTGGAAGACGGAGTCTATTTGTATGAAAGCGATGACTTATTGACCATCGGTCAGTTAGCCAATGAGGTCAATTTACGGAAGAACGGCAAGAAGGTTTATTTTATTGAAACGATGAGTCTTTATTTCACCAATATATGTGAATCTCACTGTGCCTTCTGCAATTTCCGCAAGGATCAGGGAGAGGAAGGCTCCTACACGCTGTCGGGCGAAGAAATGATCGCCTATGTCGAACAGCACATTCAGCCTGGAGTTCGGGAGTTTCATATCGTGGGTGGACACAACAACCACGTTCCGTTCCAATACTATGTCGATTCGCTAAAAGCACTGCATGAGCGGTTCCCGGACGTTACCCTGAAAGCCTACACAGCGGCGGAAATCGAATTTTATACGCGGATCAGCGGCCTTAGCGTAAAGGAAGTGCTAACCGAGCTGCAAAAAGCGGGTCTTAAATCGCTAACCGGCGGCGGAGCGGAAATTTTGTCCGATCAATACCGGGAGAAGATGAAGGTAGAAAAAGCGAATGTCGATCAATATTTGGACGTTCACCGGACCGCACATCAACTCGGCATGAAAACCCCGACGACGATGCTGTACGGATCGATCGAAACGTACGAAGACCGGATTCGCCACATGATGCAAATTCGTGAGCTTCAGGATGAAACCGGCGGCTTTAATGTATTTATCCCATTGTCCATGCAGCCGCGGAACAAAAATGCCAGCATCATGCGCCGCAATTCAGCTTACGAAGACCTCAAGACAATTGCCATTAGCCGGCTGATGCTGGACAATATCCCGCATGTTAAAGCTTACTTCATTAATATCGGAGTACAGCTCACCCAGGTTGCGCTTACCTTTGGCGCATCGGACGTGCACGGAACGATTTTGAAGGAGCAAATCAGCCATGCGGCCGGAGCACAAACTCCGGAAGGCTTGACGCTTAAAGAGCTGATCTGGCTCGTTAAAGGGGCTGGACGCATCCCGGTTGAACGAGACACCTTCTATAACGAGATTCAAGTTTACGAATAACGCTCGGGGACAAAGGGTTGCCCGGGGAAAAGGGGAAATTGAATAGATGAGGCAATTCGTTATTCTTGGTGGAGGCTATGGTGGGACAGCCGTCGTTCATGGGCTGTTCAAAGGACATATCCCTTCGGATGTACAAATCATTCTGGTTGATCGAATGCCCTTTCAAAGCTTGAAGACCGAATATTACGCCCTTGCGGCCGGGACCGCATCGGATCATGAGCTGCGTGTCCCGTTTCCAAACTATTCCGGTTTGATCATCAGATACGGCGAAGTCAGTTCGCTCGATCTGGAGAAACGCCGCATCCTATTTCAAGAAGGCGACCCCCTAGAATACGACCAGCTTGTTATCGCCTTAGGCTGTACCGACAATTATCATTCCATTTCGGGCGCACGTGAATTCTCCTGCAGCATCCAGTCGTTCTCATCTTGCCGGGAAACATACATGCGTTTGAACAACGCGAGGCCATACAGCAAAATCAACATCATAGGCGGTGGACTTAGCGGCGTTGAAGTAGCGGCTGAACTCCGGGAAAGCCGCCCCGACTTGAACATCGCGATCGTGGATCGAGGCTCGCGCCTGCTCTCCGCTTTTCCGCCGAAGGTTTCAGGCTATGTGTCCAAGTGGTTCCATGAGCACGAGGTGGAAACTCTATCCCATATCTCGATAAATGCATTGGAGCCCGGCGCCATCAAGCATGAGAACGGTGAAATCATGTCCGACGTTACCGTGTGGACTGCAGGAATTCGTCCTGCCGCCATCGTGGAAGCACTTGATGTGGCTAAAGATCGCCAGGGACGTGTGCTTCTTAACGAGTATTATCAAATTCCCGACCATCCGGAAGTTTTTGTCTGCGGCGATTGCGCCAGCTTGCCTTTCTCACCAAGTGCACAGGCCGCTGAAGGTCAGGGGTATCAAATTGGGTTAATCGCAGCATACTTATGGCGAAATGAGCAGCCCCGTCTGCAACCGATCAAGTTAAAAGGAACGTTAGGCTCGCTTGGTAAAAAAGCCGGCTTCGGTCTGATGGGCCGAGCCCAAGTGACCGGCCGAGTTCCCCGGCTTCTCAAAAGCGGGGTGCTGTGGATGTCCAAGCACCATATTGGGTAAACTTAAAAAGGAGCCTCACTCACCGAGGAAGCTCCTCAATTTTCTGTACGACGCGTTCGTACAATAAGGCGGGGGTTTCGGCCTCTACATGTTCGCCGTCAACCAATACGTAGGGAACCATGTAGCAAACCCCGCAATTGGTTAGGCAGCCGTATTCATACACTTCACAATCGTAGGTTTGTTGTATTTTTTTGACGACCTCATGAGTACCAAAACAAGTGTTGTTTACACAAAATTCAATAATAATGGTCACATTTTCCCCTCCCATATGACGGAGCATTTAAATTTTAGATATTTTGTAATATAATAATGCAAAGAAAGGAGTTGAAACCTATGAGTGAACACACACAAGATAAATTGTATGATGAAGTGATGGAAGTATTGGATAAACTTCGGCCCTTCTTGCAGCGTGACGGTGGCGACGTTGAGTTAGTTGACGTGGAAGACGGTATCGTTAAGCTGAAATTGATGGGTGCCTGCGGCAGCTGCCCTAGCTCCACCATTACCCTCAAAGCGGGGATCGAACGTGCACTGTTTGAAGAAGTTGAAGGCGTAGAAGAGGTCGTACAAGTATTCTAATACGCCATAACCCGGACTTTTTACGCTTTTAGCATGAAGGCTCCGAAAAATAAGCTCGGCCCTCCGGTACGCCGGAAAGGCCGAGTTTTTGTTATGACGAAGGCTTGATCCACGGTCGGATCGGATCAAGTCCCCCGGAAATATCCATAATATTACCGGTGATGAAATCGGAATCCGAATGGCATAGGAAGGCGATTACACGGGCAATATCTTCACCGCTTCCTGGCCGGCCGAGCGGCGTTTCTCCATCCTGGATCTCCCTGGCTTCCTTGATCGACTTCTCCTTGTTGCCCCCGCGAATATCCCCTGGGCACACCATATTAACCGTAATTCCATGCGGCGCTTCCTCCACCGCAAGCGTCTTCGTAAACGAGACAAGCCCGGTTTTCGCAGCCGCATATACGGCGCGATGCGGCCATGCACGAGATTCTGATGCATGACCGAAACCGAAGTGAACGATCCGGCCCCATTCTTTTTCCCGCATCCCCGGCAGCACCAGGTGATCGAGCAGTAAACTGCCTACCAGATTACCTTCTATCATGGCCAAAATTTCGGCCTCACTATATTCGGCAAACAGCTTGCGTTCACGGATGAATGGGCCAGCGTTATTGATGAGAATATCAACCGTACCCAAACGCTCTCTCACTTGCTCCACCAACTGCGCAATATCCTCGCGTCTGGATACATCCGCCTTCACGGCAATGCAAGGAACGCCCATCCGCTCGATTTCGGAACGGAGAGAGAGCGCTTCGGCTTCACTATGTACGTAGTTCAGTGCGATGTGGCAGCCTTGTTCCGCCAGCGTTAACGCCGTCTTCTTACCGAGTCCTTTAGCGCTCCCGGTAATTAGAGCTACTTTTCCCAGCAACGTTCTTCTCCTCCTCCCAAGAGTACACTTATTTCAAGTATAAAAGATTTAAGGCATTCTCACAAACAGACTAAGCAAACCCTGGGGAAAATCACCGCCAGGCCCACGTCCTATCTTGTGCAAAGAGTTACTGTAGCGGTGCAAAATTCATCACTAAATGCATTTTGTACAGTTATTTTCAGGCGAATTGCGTTTTTTTGGAATTTAATTGCATTTTCTACATCTAAAACGAGGTAATTTGACTTGGTGGGGGTATTTTGCTTCTTTTAAATGCACTTTCTGCATCTAAATGCTTAAGTCTCCATGAAGGTTAATGTTTAACTGCACAAAATGCATTTAGTCAAAAAAAACCCCGCTCCACAGCGGAGCGGGGATATATGACCATCGTGTACTTATTAGAATACAGGGACCAATGCGCCTTTATACGTATCGTTGATGAATTTTCTTACGTCGTCGGAAGTAAGAGCCTTCGCCAATTTTTGAATAGCATCGGAATCTTTGTTGTCCGGACGAGCTACCAAAATGTTTGTGTAAGGCGAATCTTTATCCTCAATAAACAACGCATCCTTAGTTGGGTTCAGCTTGGCTTCCAGCGCGTAGTTCGTGTTGATCAACGCCAGGTCGACCTCATCCAATTGACGCGGCAGCATGGCAGCATCGACTTCGATAATATCAAGCTTCTTCGGGTTTTCCGTAATGTCCGCTTTTGTAGCTTTAATGCCGGCACCGTCTTTAAGCTTTATCAAGCCTTGTTTTTCGAGCAGCAGCAGTGCGCGTCCACCGTTGGTCGGGTCGTTAGGAATGGCTACTTTAGCGCCCTCAGGAAGCTCGTCGGCAGATTTATACTTTTTGGAATAAGCGCCGAACGGCTCAACATGGACACCTACGACCGGAACGAGGTCAAATTTGTTTTGAGCATTTTGCTCATCGAGATAAGGCTGATGCTGGAAATAGTTTGCGTCCAGTTCCTTTTCAAACACCTGTACATTCGGTTGAACATAATCGGTAAACTCTTTAACTTCGAGATCAATGCCTTCTTCTTTAAGCTTAGGCGCGATAAATTTCAAAATATCGGCATGCGGTACTGTGGCGCCTACAACCAATTTCACCGGTTCGCCAGCTTTGTTGTCCGTCTTGGCGGCATCGCCTTCCGTACTCCCGGCCGTATTGCTTTTTGCAGCATTATTGCCGCAAGCCGCCAGTACCAACACCAAAACCAAAGTTAGCAAAGATAGAGTCCATTTTTTCATTTCAGGATGCCCCCTTAAAGTAGTTTTTGAATAAGGATAAGATATATATAGTATTTCCTTATTTCCGAGTAAAATAGATCACCAGCCGGTCACCAATCATTTGCAGAACCTGCACCAGAATGACCATGAAAATTACCGAAATAATCATAACTTCTTTCTCATAGCGGTAATAACCGTAACGGATTGCCAAGTCGCCAAGTCCACCGCCGCCAACCATGCCTGACATCGCCGTATACGACACAAGCGTCACTACGGTAATCGTCATGCCTGCAATCAAACCGGGCAGCGATTCCGGCAACAGTACCTTACGGATCACCTGATAGGAGGATGCTCCCATCGCTTGGGAAGCTTCGATGACCCCACGGTCAACCTCGCGAAGCGCCGTCTCTACGAGCCGAGCAAAAAATGGAGCTGCCCCGATAACGAGCGGTGGAATCGTTCCTGCCACTCCTGTGGAAACGCCCATGATCGCCCGAGTAAACGGGATCAAGGCAACGATCAGAATAATAAACGGTACAGAACGCAGTATATTAACGATGAGTGATAATATCCTGTAAACCCATCCTAAAACCCAGGAATTGGAACGTGAAAAAGAGTAAAGCAGCACGCCTAGCGGAAGTCCAATGATGAAAGTAAACAACGAGGCATACCCCATCATCTTCAAAGTGTCTACCGAGGCCTTACCCATCTCGGACCAGTCAATACCCCCGAAATCAAACATTACTCAAGCACCTCCACATCAAGATCGCGTTCTTTGAGAAGCGCAAGCGTCCGATCTACATCCGCACTGGCTCCTTCAAAGGAAACGGTAAGCTGACCGTACGGAACATCTTTAATCGTTGAAATCGTCCCTTGCAATATCGCAAAGTTGACTCCCGTCTCTCTAACGACTTGAGACATTACCGATTCGTACGTCTTCGCCCCAAGGAACGTAATCTTCACAAGTCGTGTCCATTCCGGATGCGGTACCGAAGATGCAAGCTTGACGCCTTCTTCGCCTTCACGGTTAATGAATTCTCGCGTTACTGGATGCTTCGGTTTCAGGAATGTTTCAGTGACCGGTCCCTCTTCTACAATGCCGCCCTGATGAATGACAGCGACCCGATCACAAATGCTTTGAATCACATGCATTTCGTGGGTGATCAGCAATATCGTTAAGCCAAATTTCTGATTAATGTCCAGCAGCAGCTTCAAAATCGAATCCGTGGTCTGTGGATCGAGTGCTGAGGTGGCTTCGTCACAGAGCAGTACATCCGGATCGCTGGCCAGTGCCCGGGCGATGCCTACCCGCTGCTTCTGCCCCCCGGATAGTTGGGACGGATATTTACTCTGATGCTCTTCCAGTCCAACCAGCACGAGCAGCTCATTGACTTTCTCCGCGATAGCCGCCTTCGGCGTTCCGATCAGCGTTAGCGGAAATGCGATGTTATCGTAAACAGTAGCCGATGATAACAGGTTAAAGTGCTGAAAGATCATTCCGATTTTGCGGCGCTGCTGCTGCAGTTCGCGTTTGCTGAGATTTGTCAGCTCTATGCCATTCACCCAAACTTCGCCTTCGGTTGGGCGCTCCAGCAAATTTATACATCGGATCAGTGTACTTTTCCCTGCACCGGAGTGGCCGATGACACCAAATATTTCACCTTTGCCAATGGTTAGATTTAACCCGGACAAAGCGGTTGTTGTCGTCTTCTTGCCGCCATACGTCTTGGTGATTCCTTTAAGTTCTATCAACCTGACAAGCCTCCGTTCTAGTATAAAGATCAAAAAAGAAAGAGCCCTCGACAGAATCAAAGGGCTCTTTACGTAAAGACACTGCCTTCTCATCTGCCAAAACTGCTGCACCGTGTACAGAACAGTTTTGAAGGAATTAGCACCATGACACTCGCCACAGAATACGGTTATCCACACCGCACTGCGTACGAATCGGTTGCTGGGCTTCATCGGGCCTTTCCCTCCGCCTCTCTTGATAAGAAAAATATGAAATTATATGAAAGTCGTTCTCATGTATTTTCTGAAACTATTGCTCAGTATAATGACTTTCTATGGTTTTGTCAAAGGGAAAAATAGAGTTTTTCGTTATGATTGAGCCGTTAATTTCTTCCACCTGCGATTGGTGTAGTCAAAAACCGTAAAATACGTCTCGCATACCATGCGGTAGCCCTGCTCCAAATCGCGAATATGAACGTCTAGGTCCTCCAGTTCGATTTTGCCGAATAAGGCTTGATGTCGCTGCCACAAATCGTCTCTCATTTCCGAATTCATGTAATGAATTTCGGTATTCCGGCGTCGCCGTAAAACGCCCAGCGCTTCCCGGTATTCTTCCTTAATCGCAATTAATCGATTGCCTAGCTCAGGATGCACCTTCAAATAAGAGAACTGACGCAGCACGGTAAAATAAGAAAAACGCGCCTTCACCTTGGAGGTATGCAGATTATAAACCTCGTTTAACACCGTACCAAGTTTATCCAGAGCCGAGAACACGCGGATAAATCCGTCTTTATAAAAATATACATATCTGGCGTAATTATTCCGTTCTTCGTGACTCATATCTTCTACGTAATCCGTCGTTACTTTATTTCGAAAATAAGTTGCCGCAAACAGGCACTCTTCCAGCTCATAGAGTGAGGAAATCAGGCCGTGCGTCCATATTTCCAGCTTGCGATAATCATGGGTAGGGTCCTGATGCAGCTCGATTTCCTTCTCCAGCAGCCTGGTCGTTTGCTCCATGGCATCCATGGTTTCAGCCAGCCGGCCCTCATTTTGTCTTGGCGGTTCTCCTAGTAGGCTTCGCAGCATTTGTTTTCCCCGTTTCACGCAAAGTATGTTTTCCAACGCTCATCCACCATTTGCACGATATCTTCCCGCGGGAACAATTCATCAGGATACCCCGGCTTCATCCGGGCATCGATGACGATTGGAAGGCTGTATGCCAAGTGGTGCTGCCGCACCTCAGCCGCCGCATAAATGTCGTCCGCCGGATTAAAGCGCGTAAATACCGTCCACAAGAAGGACGTCTGATTTTGTACCACTGCAGCCGCATCGTCTACGAGGACAACAAGCGGCCAGGACGTACCCCGTTCACGAAGCCGACCTAGCAGCCGCTGTGCCAGCTCCGGTTCCTCTGCGAAGGAAGCTCCTGAAACGACGAGGCATCCATCATGGAAAACCTCAATTCGGTCAATCTCGGCTAATTCACCTTCATCATAAGCTTTAGGGAGCTCGCGTACCGGCTCGCCCACTCCGATTAAGATGGCCTTACTGCCATGATTCAGCTTTCGCCCAGTATAGTCAAGGGTATCATGAGAAGTGTTATTCAGAATAAACAAATCTGTCTGCGGATTAAACCGCTCCAGTACAGTTTTAAGCAGCAAGCGGAAGTCAGCCAAGTCGACCAGCTTGTCCGTTAGCATAAGAATCTTCGTTAGCGACAGTTGACCTTCACCCAAAATTCGGAACGCTGATACAAGCGCCTCGCGGGAATAGCTTTCCCGAACGACCGCAGAGCTAAGCGCATGGAAGCCACTTTCGGCATAAGTCCAAAGTGACCGGACATTCGGCATCACAATCGGGAAGGCAGGGGAGAGCAGCTTTTGCAAAAAGTCGCCCAAATAGTAGTCTTCCTGACGAGGTTTGCCGACAATCGTCGCCGGATAAATCGCATCCTTGCGGTGCCACATATGATTCACATGCAAAACCGGAAAGTCATGCTGCAAGGAATAATAACCGAAATGGTCGCCGAAAGGCCCCTCTAAACGACGTTCATGCGGCGGCACAAGACCGGAAATGGCAAATTCCGATTCGGCAGGAATCCGGTGTCCGCCAAGTGGATTTTCCGCCATAGGCAGCTTTTCGCCAAGGATAAATGAAGCGACCAGCAGCTCCGACAAATGCTCGGGAACCGGTGAAATTGCAGAGGCAATCATCGCTGGAGGGCCGCCAATGAACACAGAGACCGGAAGCGGCTCGCCGCGTTTCTCAGCCTCATGGTAGTGGAAACCACCGCCTTTTTGAATTTGCCAATGCACGCCGGTCGTTTGGTCATCATACAGCTGAATCCGGTACATACCGAGATTGTTCTCCTTCGGCTGGAGCGGATTTTCAGTATAAACGAGCGGCAGTGTTATAAACGGGCCACCATCCTTCTGCCAGCTTGTTACCCTTGGAAGTTCCTTTAAAGGTGACTCGGTTTTACATACCTTCAGGATCGGGGCATCGCTTTTGGATACGGTTTTCATCCCTACCTTTAGCACTTCCCGAATAAGACCACGCTCATTCCAAATCGCCTTAGGCGATGGAGGGAGCAGCTTGTTAATCGCCCCGACCAATTGGTTGGCCAGCTTCTCCGGACGGGTACCGAAAGCCATCTCCACACGCCGGATTGTCCCGAACAAATTAGTCGCTACAGGAAAAGGCGTTCCCTTAACGTTAGTAAATAGCAGTGCTGGTCCACCTTCATCAATGACCCGGCGATGAATTTCGGCGAGCTCCAAATAAGGATCCACCGGGGTATCGATCACCGCCAGTTCGTTTTCTTTCCGCAGTGCATCGATCCATTGACGTAAATTTTTATAGCTCATATTTATATTCCTCCTAAGAAACAGGCCGCTAAAGATGCAAACAATAAGTACTCGAAAAGTACTCGAAAAAAGTATACCTTCTCAAGAGGCCGCTTGGGTTCACCTTTAATGTACAGATTGATGACAATCAGCCGAATCACACAATTCAATATTTAGATATAGCCGCTTTAGATAACTTTCTGTACGTTTTCTTGAATCGTTTGCGGTACGCGGCTAAGCTGCCATGTCCGCACACTTAAGTAGCATAACACTCCAAATAAGGAGGCCAAAACGACGATATGCGCAAGCGAGGCAAATAGAAATACATGATAATTGCCTAGCGTAAACACGATAGACGCCCCCGTGAGCACTTGAACGATAACAAGGATAGTCGCGGCAACTCCCAGCTTGCGAATTTCCGGATGATCCGGATGCCTGCGAAAGGCAAAGTGGCCAACCGTTAAAATCACTATGAATAAAACAGCCGCAGCAACCCGGTGCATAAAAGCAATGCCGACGCCGCCTGACAGCTCGGGAATGAGTCGTCCATTGCAAAGCGGCCAACCGGTACAGCCCCCCGCCGAATTCGTATGGCTTACATAGGCTCCGAGATATACGACGATATACGTATACCCGGTGGCAAACCAGATTAAATTGCGAAACGCTTTCGAGACTTGGGGAAGAAATTGAGTCGGTTCCTGCACATTTGCAGCATTCTCACGTCTTTCCTCCTCACGGATGCCTAAAGCGAGCATGATTGAACTGGCAAACGCGATAAGCGAAAAACCGAAATGCAGTGCCATCACCGCAGAGGAAGCAGGGTAAACCACCGCCATCGCTCCCATAAACGCTTGAATCATCACAAAGATCAAAGCGAGAAGCGAATAGATCTGCAAGTCCTTACGATGTTTCCGGTACAGCCAAAAAGCAACAAACGCAGCCAGCGAGAATAAGCCGGCAGCGCCGCTAATCGCCCTGTGAGAATATTCGATCATTGAGGCCAGGGTGTGCGCGGGGATAAACTTTCCATGGCATAGCGGCCATTCGTTGCCGCAGCCTAAACCGGACTCCGTTTTCGTGACAACGCTTCCTCCCAGTGTCGCCAAAAACATAATTAGGCAGGAAGCGAAGCTGAGCCATTTCAATTGTTTCGTATTCAAACGGTTCACACCTTTGTCTAAAAATGGTTCACCCTATCATCATGGAGTCGTGGATTATTCTAGTAAATCCATTCCATTATAACCGATCAAGCAACCACTTTCATAGGTAGAACCCGATAAATTGTTCCAAAACGTACATCGCCGCCCAACAATATTGGACGGCGATGTGATTAATGATGCTGCGCGGGCAGATGGTTTATTCTTTTCTTTCGGCCGTATCGTGAAGCGCATTGTACACGTCCAATGCACGGTCCAGGAAATCCTCGATTTCCTGCCGCGATTTCCGCAGCTTGTTTACGAACCGGACGAGTTCCCGTCCATCGGTGTATGCGACGAAGCTTGGTATGCCGAGGATGTTTTGCTCTTGGCTTACGTCTCCCACTTGATCAACGTCTACTTCGATCAAAGTCAAGCGGCCGGAATATTTCTCTTCAACCTCCGGCATAAACGGATCTATAAATTTACAGTCCCCGCACCAGTCTGCTTTAAAGACAGCAACGACTAAGCGGCTGCTTTGGATGCTCACTTGAAATTGTTCAGGTGATGTAACTTTTTCCATAATCCTTCCCTTCCTTTCCTTATCGTTCTTCTTTAAGTCAACCAAAACCGGGAGTGGAAGTCAAACTTTCCGGACATACTTGGAATAAAAAGGGCCAATGTTCAGAACATTATTTTCAGCAATAGAGAGGATGAACGCAGGAGCCATGAAGAAGCGTTCCCGCTATACTGCCGCAAAATCATCTGCAGCCGGATTTACCGAAATGATATTCCGTCTGCCTGCCGCTTTAGGACTAATATTAAAGAGTAAGGCCGCCTCATATGCTGATTCATCCAAGCTTAGAGAGGAGCGTCTTTCGATCCCTTGGAATGAATCCGCCGCGCGAACGGTCATTAATGAAATCGAAGATATGCTGCGTCGCGGCATTTCGGCGAGGCCTGTCGGGGAGGAGAAATGGAGCACCGAGGATCTGAAGCTTGTCCGGGAAATAGACGATATATGCAGTCGTGCGGGGGCAAACAACATAACACGGACCGAAGCTTATCTTGAGTGTTATCAAAATTACCCTGAGCTGCATTGGGCTTTTCTGGCTCATATGGTCTCCCGAAACGCCGGTTGGAATATGACCGACCTGCAGAGCAGTCGGATGACCGATGTATTGACTCCCGAGGAAAAGCGGATGATTTATCGTTTTTTAGAGCGAAGCAATGCCTTGATCTTTCAGGATGCCTACCCGCAGCTGATGCTGTATATGAAAAGTCGAGAGCTCGGAGCAAGCCGGTTCCATTTGCTTTCTCATTTTCACGTGTCTCAGTTCATGCGGCCCTTCTGGGAACGCTTCTGGATCGACCGAGACAGCGCCTTGCTTACCGTTGGGTTGATTATCAATGAACAGAATTATATCGAAAAACGGGTTGTTCGCCATCCCTACTTTCAGAAAAATGTAACCGGCAAAGCCAATCTTCATTTGTTTACCTTGGCCGGCTTGAACCAAGTTGTTTTTCCGCTGCTGGAGGACGGTGCGGGAAGCGAGGAGGCTGAGGTGGGAGAAAACAGGAGCGAAGGGGCTGGCGTTGAGGAGCGGGCTGTACGCCGCAGCGACCCAGGCAGCTGCGCGGAGAACGCCGCGGTCCGCCGACTCGCCGGACGAACCGTCTCCGACTTCGGCAGCCTGCCGGCCCGGATCGCGTTAGGCAAAGGCCTATACGCGATGCTGATGGGCCTGCGCGCCGTGCGCAGCGGCGCGGAGCGCTTCGCCGCAAGCGTGCCGCATAGCGGCTCGCGCGCGGATTATTGGCCGGACTTGTTCACGGCCAATATGGAAAAAGCTCTGACCGCCAAGGTGCAGGGGTCAGAGCTTCTGGGGGGCGAGACGCTGCCCGCGGGCCAGCGTCTCTATAGCCCCAAGCTGCTAAGCGCTTGGGGCGACACGCCCTATGAGCCAATCTCCCGTGAAGATTGGCTCAAGGACCACAGCGCGCTGGACGGCATCAGCGCGCCGCAGGCGCCGTTCCTGTGCGACATCAGTCGCGAGCACAGGAACGGCATCCTCAAGACCGCACTCGCGCACGATGCGGTCTCGGATGCAGGCGAATAGCGCAGCTCGCCTGCCGCACCCCAACATCCGCCTGCTTCGGGCGGATGTCCGCCGCTTCTACTTTGCCGCTGCTTTCCTTGCCTCCCTGTGCCGGTCAGCCGCGTTCCACGCCGCCTCCGCGCTGCAGCTTCATCAAGGGCATCAGCAGCTTGCGAAGCGGCGCCGGATAGCTGTCCAGCTCATCCTTGCGAACGACACGCAGGACGATCAGCATAACCGGGTATAGCACAAGAATACCCAATCCCACGATGCAGCAGGTCAAGAAGAAGGCGATCCGACCTGGCATGAACGCTACCATCTGAATGCCGGCTTGGTTGAGGCCATATCCGATCCCACCCAGCGCGATGATGGTGACAAAGAAGCCTGTCCAACGATTTCCCATGATCGAGAACGGCACGATGATCTTCATCGCCCGCAAATTGAGCAACGTAATGACGAAGAAACAAAGGCCAGTCGCCGTGATGATGCCATAGATTCCCCAAAACTGGGCCAGCACAATGCTGGCTACTAATTTCACAAGAATTCCGATGGCGACATGAATCATTGATAAATTGGTCTTGTTGATGCCCAGCAGAATCGAGTTGCTCGTCATCATCGTAATTTGGAAGATGGTCGCAAATGTTAACAGGGCGACGATACTGCTGCCGTCTCTCGTACTAAACAACAAACCGTTGACCGAATAAGCCGCCGTGCCCAGCGCGAGAATAATCGGCATCCCCGTCAGGACGGATATCCGCATCGCCAGTGTAACCTGCCGCTGCAAATGCTCCTCATCCTTGCGGGCAAAAGCCGCTGAAATGATCGGCACCAGAGATTGGCTGAGAGCAATAGCCAGTATAGGCGGAATGCCGGCAATCATCTGTGCGCGGTTTCCGAGAATCCCCAGAATGTAAGTGGCCTGATAGGATCCAAGCTGACCGCTCAGCAGCGGCTTCAGAATCGAATTGTCAATAAAGTTGACGGCCGGCACCGCTAAAGCGGTCAGCACCATCGGAATCGACAATTTGAAAATCTCAGTATATATTTCCTTGTAGGATTGCTGTCTGTGATCGGACCAGCTATGTCTATAGCTCACAGTTTCAGCCAGGTCTTTCTTTCTCAATTGATGGCTGTAATGCAACATGACCGCCAAGGCAGCCACCCCGCCAATCACCGCACCGAAGGTTGCTCCCGCCGCTATCTTTTCGCCGGAATATCCCCAGCTGTAAAACATAAACGCAAGAGCAATCCCGGTAGCCACTCGAACAATCTGTTCTATGACCTGAGATACCCCTCCGGCGATCATAATATTTCGGCCCTGCAAGTAACCGCGAATCATGGCGATAATCGGAAAGATCAGCAAGGCGGGGGCCAGCGCACGAATCGCAATAACCGATTCCGGCACGCCGGAACCTCGGGCATAATACGGTGCCAGCACGTACAGCAGCGCAAACATCACTACGCCGGCGATCAACGAAAAAATCAGCGCCGCTATAAAGATTCTTCGGGCTTCATTCGGCCGGTTAAGCGCATGTCGCTCGGATACCATTTTGCTCAGCGTGCTCGGAATCCCCGCCGTAGCCAAAGTTAGCAGCATGAAATAGGCGGCGTTGGCTTGAGAATAGGAGGCGTTCCCGACATTACCCAGAATGTGCTCCAGCGGTACGCGCTGAAAGAGACCCAATACTCTGGCAATGAGCGCGGCTCCGGCCAGAATTAATGTACCTTTGACAAATGATTCTTTCTTGGACAAAAAATATTCCTTCTTTCCCGGTAACCTGATGTATAAGAGTAAATGACGGTTTGTAATAAGGCAAATTGAAATTTATACCGGTAAGGCTTTAACAACGAAAACGTCACACGATCCAAATAATAAATAGAACAATCATCATAAGCTGGAGCACAATCTTGACCACCGCGCTGCTGAACAAGCCAACGACAGAGCCTATTCCAACCTTGAATGCCTTGGAGAAGGATTCCCCTTTGATCAATTCCCCTATCATCGCTCCGATGAGCGGACCCAGGACGAGCCCAAACGCCGGAATCACAAATGGACCTATGATGATGCCAATCGTGCTAAGCCAAACCGACAACTTGCTACCGCCGAACTTTTTGACTCCCCAGGCGCCGACCGCATAGTCCGCAACCATGAGCACCACCACGATTAACGTTTGAATGACCCAAAAGAACCAGCCAAAAGGCTCAAACGAGAAAAACCAGCCATATACAAAGAAGGCGAAGTAAATGGCGAGAACCCCTGGTAACACAGGATAAACTGCTCCCGCCATGCCAACGGCAAACAGGGCAATCACTAAAATCCAGCCGAGCACATCCATGACGAGGGGTCACACCTCCTGAAAAATATAATCGCGTATAATTAGGGCAATGCCATCTTCGTTGTTGGAAGACGTTACCACATCAGCCTTCTCTTTGACAGTATCCTGGGCATTGCCCATCGCCACACCAAGGCCGGCCGCTTCAATCGCAGCCAGATCGTTTAAGCTGTCTCCCACCGCTACGACCTCGGACATCTCAATGCCAAGCAGCTCGCAGACAGTACGGATACCAGTAGCTTTACTAATTCCAGCAGGATTTATCTCTAAATTATGTGGGGACGAATTCGTGATCTCCAGTCCCCCTATTTGCTGCAGCTGAGACAAAATCTCGCCCCGAACCTCGTCATCCTCCGTGAAATAGCCGAATTTCATCCAATGGTTCCGATCTAACAGATCCGGGGTCCAATTCGTTTCGTTATAGCTCCCCTCTACAGCGTAAGCCCAAAACCATGTTTTCTTTTCCCGGGCAATATTGTACATAGTCGAAATCAGTGCTTTGTCAAACAGCTTTCGTTGGTAAAGTTCGTGCGGCGATTTCCAAATCTCGCTGCCGTTCACCGTGATCATAGGCGTTCCCAGGTCAAGCTGATCGCCATACGGAACCGCCTCATTATACCCTCGCCCTGTCGACAAACAGACATGAACTCCCGCCGCAGCCGCCTTCCGTATCCATTTTTCCGTCTCTGCCGAAATTTGTTGCTCATCGGTCAAGAGCGTTCCATCCATATCGAGCGCCAGCAGTTTATATTTCAACAGTTCAGTTCTCCCCCATTCTATTAAAGTCCAAGTCTTTCTGTCTCTAAAACAGCATACCGCCATTTTATCATATTCCCTTGAACCCAACAAAGCACAGGACAACCCGCTTTCACTTCATATTTTTTACAAATTTTCGGTCATGAAAAAAACAATCCGCCCAAAAAAATTTTGGACGGTTCTTATTGGCAAAAAAACCACGCCAGGGCAGGGAAAGAGACACCGGTGTATGGTTTTGATCGCTTAAGCTTTTCACCTTACTTGTTCGCTTTTCTGGTCGGCTTGATGCTCTCTGCTTGGCTGCAACTCGCTCGAAATCTCACCGATCTTTCAAGAACAAAACAGCAAACCTATCACCGACTCGCGGACTATTTACTCTGAACATCCCTTAGCTACTTTACCTCCCCAATCATTCTACGAATAAGTGTATTTCGTACATCTATTTCGGGGCAAATTGCAGCTTTTGGAATTTTAGTTGTATTTCGTGCATCTAAACCAAGGGAATTTGCCTTGGTAGATTCATTTGGCTTATTTTAACTGCACTTTTTGCATTTAAATTCTCGAGCAGTCCAAACTTGGGTAACGGTAAGCCCTGTGGTAACAGTCCGTTCAACGGTAACAGCAAATTCTTCAGAATAAGTCTTAAACTTTTGACCTTCAGTTGCCATAAAAAACACCCCTTAGAATTCATCGATTAACCCAGGTTTTTTCCCAATGTCTATTCTAAGGGGTGCACTCACAAAAAGAGTGGTCTTTTACTATTCAAATGCGAATGAACAGACTAGGCCGCAGCCGACTTCAACCGCCGACGTTTACTAAACCGGGAAACAAGTCCATGCGATGGGGAGAAAATGAACGCCAGCGCAAACAGCACTCCCGCCACCGTCACCATCGAACCGGCAATGGAGGCGTCGAGCCATTTGGCAATGTAATATCCGCCGGCTGCACTGATCGCGCCGATCAGCACACTATAGAACAGCATGATGCTAAGCCGATCGGTCAGGAGATACGCAGCCGATGCCGGTATGATCAGCATGCCGACGACCAGAATCGCCCCAACGCTCTCGAACGAGGCGACTGTAGACAGCGACACCAATCCCATCAGGAAGTAGTGGAAGAGAGCTACCGGTATTCCTACCGCAGCCGCCAGCGCTGGGTCAAAAGCGCACAGCTTAAACTGCTTGTAAAACAGCAGTATTGCTGTCAGGACGAGCAGCAGCGTTCCTCCGAGCATCCACACTGCGGTTGGTCCCATGTCGTAACCGTTCCAGACCCATGTATCCCACTGGACGTAAGCTATTTCGCCAAATAGGACGCAATCGAGATCCAGATCAATGTGTGCTGCGTTTCGGCTAATGAGAATCACGCCGATGGCGAATAACGCAGTGAATACAATGCCTATGGAGGCGTCAGACTGCAATCCGCTGCTTTGAAGCGTCTGAATCAGGAATACCGTAATCAATCCAAGAGCGGCGGCTCCCAGCAGCATAAGCATCGAATCCCGCGAGCCCCCGATCAAAAAGGCAATCGCAATCCCCGGCAAAACCGAGTGGCTGATCGCATCGCCTACCATCGCCATTTTTCGGAGAACGAGGAAGCACCCGAGAACCCCACACGTTGCGGCTACAAGCGTGCCGGTAAGTATGATCCAAAAATCAGCCACTTACTCCATCCCCCTTTCCAATACCTTGTCGCTGTGATGTACGGATGCAAGCTGCACACTGTTCCTAACAGAACTACGATTTCTCCACCGCCGAATCCATTTGGCAATAAGCCCTCGATTCGGAGCGAACAACACGGATACGGCGAATAAGCTGGTTGCTGCAAGAACCGTTACCGGTCCGGTAGGTAAATTGGTTAGCGTCGAGCTAAGCAGCGCCCCTGTCACCCCCGATAAGGCGCCAAACAAACCGGCCAAAATGACCATGAGCCCCAAAGTATCGGTCCAATACCGCGCAGCTACGGCTGGGGTTATTAGAAGTGCTGCAATGAGCACAACCCCGACGGCTTGAATTCCGATGACAACCGCCACCACCGTCATAAACAACATCAACTGCTCTAGCATGGCTACTTTAAGCCCCATTCCTCTGGCAAAGCCCGGATCAAAGCTGACCAGCTTGAATTCCTTGAAAAGCAGTGCACACATAATCAGCAGCAATAAAGATACTGCCCCCATTAAATAAACATCCTCCAGCATCATGGAGGCCGCCTGCCCGAATAAATATTTGTCGAGACCGCTTTGGTTGCCGTTGCCGCTATGCTGAATTTTCGTCATCATGACGATTCCGATTCCAAAGAAGGTAGACAGGATAATCCCAAGTGCCGCATCTTGCTTGATTCGCGAATAACGGGTGATGACTGAAATGCCGAAGGTAGCCAACATGCCGGACACAAGCGCACCTATGATAAAAAGACCGATCGATTTGACGCCGCTTAGCATGAAGGCAATGCATATCCCAGGCAATGCGGCATGCGCGAGGGCGTCACCGAGCAAGCTCTGTTTACGAAGAAAAGCGAATGATCCAATTACTCCGCTGCCAAGACCTAATACGAGGGAACCCATCAGAATCCACTGCAGGTTTGGGTCAGCTAACCAATGAACTATGTTTAATAGCATCCCCCTACACCGTCCCTGTCGGTACTGCACCGGTAAACTGCAGCATGGCAATCCGGCCGCCGTAGGCTTTGTGCAGATTTTGCGCTATAAATGTCTCCTCGGTAGGACCGGATGCAATGAGCTCCCCGTTCAGTAGAAGAATGTGGTCAAAATATTCCTTGACCGTGGAAAGATCATGATGGACAACGAGTACGGTCTTTCCTTGCTCCTTTAGCTCATGCAGCAGGCTGATAATCGCTTTCTCGGTCGTCGCGTCAACACCGGCAAACGGTTCATCCATGAAATAGAGTCGGGCGTTTTGCGCGAGTGCCCGAGCTAGAAAAACCCGCTGCTGCTGCCCCCCGGATAACTGGCTGATTTGCCGTCCGGCGTAATCCGCCATTCCCACCTTGCTCAAGCATTCCATGGCGATCTGCCGCTCCTTGGCACCAGGTCGGCGAAACCAGCCCAAATGCCCATAACGGCCCATCATGACGACATCAAGGGCATTAGTAGGAAAATCCCAATCCACCGACTCCCGCTGCGGGACGTATCCGATCTCTTTCCTTTGCTCGCGGTAGGGTTTCCCATAGATGCTGACATCTCCATCGACTTTCGGAATAAGGCCCAGCACCGCCTTCAACAAGGTGGATTTCCCCGCTCCGTTAGGCCCGAGCACGCCGATGAGTTTTCCGGGCGGGATATTGAACGATACCGATGTAAGGACCGGCTTCTTGTGATAGGCTACCGTTAAGTCTTTGACCTCAAGCGCATTTTGACTCATTTACTTCGCCTCTTTTCTCCCCTGGACATTTCCAGCTTTTATTTTCATTTCAAGGCTTCGACAATCGTGTTTACGTTATGGCGAACCATCTTCACGTAAGTATCTGCATCGGACCCCGGCTCGCCGAGAGAGTCGGAGTAAAGTTCCCCGCCGATCTTTACCGTGTGCCCTTTCTCTGCGGCCCCGGCGATTACGGCTTCCATTGATTTCGTTGGAATGCTGGATTCGACGAACACGGCTTTGATTTTATTTTCAACCAAGTAATCCCGCAGCTTACTGACATCCTTGGACCCGTATTCCGAAGCCGTGCTGATCCCCTGAAGCCCCATCACCTTAATCCCATAAGCGTCGCCAAAATAGCCAAAAGCATCATGCGCCGTTACTAGAACTCGCCCGGATTCAGGAATTTCCTTAATCCGTTCCTTCACTTCGGCATTCAGTTCATTAAGCTGGCGGATGTAATGATCCGCATTCTGCCTATACTTTTCGGCGTGTTCCGGATCATATTCGGACAAGGTATCCCGAATCGTCTCCGTCGCGGAAACCCAGTGTTTTACGTTAAACCAGATGTGCGGATCGTATTCCGAGCCCCCGGCATCCTTCCCGGATCTCAGCAGCTTGGGATTGATGTTCTTGGATACGGCGATCGTACGCTTTTGACGCTCCAGCTTTTTAAAAATCTCCGTCATTTTCCCCTCAAGATGCAATCCCCCGTAAAAAATAATGTCCGCCTTATCAAGCTTCCCAACGTCTCCTTGGGATGCCTTATACAAGTGGGGATCTACGCCCGGTCCCATAAGTCCATTAACGTCAACTTCATCTCCCCCAACCTCCCGAACAACGTCCGTGATCATTCCAATCGTTGATACAACCTGAATCGGAGTTTCCTCGCCCTGTCGCTTTTGCAGATCAGCCTGACCTTCCACCTTCGAACAAGCTGCAATGATAATTAATGCCAATACGCTTAATGTCATCTTTGCCCGTTCCAGCGGGCTCTTCTTCACCTTCAATTCGTCCATCTCACTACCCCTTTCGAGCTTTAACATCCGGTAATTTGTTATCTAGCGGAATAATTGTTGTTCAACGACATAATTTTTAATATATGATAAAAATGTTTCCCTTGTGCAAATATTAATCCATAATCATACAAAAAAGCAAGAGGATTTTCCTCTTGCTTGGTCAAAAACATATGCGATTTTTAAACTTGATTATTGGCCGTTGCCCTTGTTTCTCCCCGCCGGAGTAGCATTATCCTGATTCGTTTGTTGATTGTTTTGTTGATTGTTTTGTTGGTTAGCCTGCTGATTTTTCTGCTTCTTCGGCACACCGTCCAAGCCGTACTCCTGATCGTAGGCATCGAAGATCTTACGCGCAACCGGAGCTGCGCTATAAGCACCGAATCCGCCTTCCGGAATGACTACTGCGACTGCCAGCTTCGGATTCTCACGTGGAGCAAAGGCGATGAACACGCCGTTATCGCGCATAGCTTTTTTAGCCCTTTGCTCTGATGTCCCCGTTTTTCTGGCGAAATCGTAAGGAAACCCGGCAAACGCTGAATCAACGTTTGTCTCCATTCCCCCAATGACTTCATTCCAATATGCATTATTAAACTTAACTTCGTTCAATACCTTTGGTTTAAATTCTTTCACAACTTTTCCATTTGAATCAGTTATTTTACTTACGAGATGTGGTTCCATCCGTTTGCCTCTTGTAGCCAAGGTGGCCGTATACTGAGCAAGCTGCATTGCTGTATATTTTCCTTGCTGACCAAACGAAGCATAAGCTAATCTTGATAACGCCGTTTCAGCTTCGTTTGTATATTCAAGATTACCCAGATATTCCAATGGTAAGTCTATCCCAGTAGATACCCCAAGGCCAAATTCCTTCATGTATTTATCCCAAATTTCTATCCCTTTGGATCCATACTTTTTGTACAGTCTTTCCCCAACCATATCGACCATAAAAGTGTTGGAGGAGTGGCGAATTGCTCCTGCCGGGTCTAACGAGCCATAAGCATGTCTTTGGGAGTTTCGAACGCTTGATGAGTCATTTCTCCCGAAGTAAGCGATCCCTGTGTCATTATAAAAAGTGCTTGTAGTAAATAATCCCTCATTTAGTCCAAGCAGGACAGATAGCGGCTTTATTGTGGAACCCAAGTACAAAACCGATTCGATCTCATGTCCTGAACGACCGGAACTGATAGGCGTGATTGTACCGTTCTGATAATTCGTTGAGATTTTGCTCCAAATATCCGGTGAAATACTGCCAGACTGCCATAAATTTGTATCGTAATCAGGCATGCTCGCCATAGCCACTACTTTCCCGGTATTTACTTCCATAGCTACAGCATATCCAGTTTTAGCAGCAGGATGAACCTCCCCTGATACGGGGTGGGTATGCACCCAATTAATCTGATCTAAAATTGCCTGTTCAGCAACTAACTGTACGTTTTTATTAATTGTAGTGTACAAATCATGACCTTTTTCAGGTGGTGTGATCTCCGGAATTCCAGTGGCCATATTACGAGGATCAATTGGAATACTTTTATATCCGTTTTTTCCACGCAGCTCATCCTGATAATACAATTCCAATCCATCATAACCAACGTCTTCTGTCTCCATGTACTGAAGAGATGGGTCCTCGTTTTTCTTCTTCCTGATTGCTTCATACTTGCTTAATGTAGTTGATGCACCTTTGAATTTTCTAATATACCCTATTGTTTGTACGGCTACCGTATCTTTGTCATAGTGGCGTATACTTTCCTCTACAATATCGATACCAGGAAAATCACTCTTGCGTTCCAAAAAATAGGCGACTTCATCCCGCGTCAAGTCAATCTTGATTCGTCTTGGTGAGTATCCGTTATTTTTTTTGTAATCCAAATCCATCGCGTCAATAATATCTTGTTCTGACATTTTAGATTCTGGCTTGCCATATTTGTCGAATACCCCTTTCAACCTTTTTACAAGATCAACCGCCTCAGGCCGATTCTTCTTTCCTTTATCTGTCGTGCTGCTGTAATCCTTTTGCAGCGTAATGTATAGCGATTGCACAGGGGTTGAATATGCCAGCTTTTCCCCACCGGCGGCATAGATCGTTCCGCGGGTAGGTGGCAGCGGTACATCCTTCACCCTCAAACTCGTCTCCTGCTGCGAAAGAGTTGGCCCCTCCACAAATTGCAAAATCGCCAAACGAACGATGATAACCGTAAAAATAGCGAACGCGCTGAAGAAAAATAAATTAAGCCGTATATTGAAATGACGCTGCATCGAAGCTTCCTGCTCGCGCGGATCGTCACTATAAGCACTTTTCATACCGTTTTTTCTACCTCCTTCCAACAAATCCACACACCACTTTGGTGAGTCACTTTCCTATATTAACATAACGAAATAAGGCGCGGTGAAGTTACGCCTTATTTCCAGAATTTTTTTCAGAATTAAATTAATTTATCGGGAATGTGCGTTTCGTTAAATGCCGGGGTATTGAACCAGTCTCCGGTTTTTGCCCAGGTCGAGTCTAGAGGTATCCACGTTTTTTTCTCCGACAAATACACTTCATTCCATGCGTGAGGACCATAGCCTCCTTGGCCGTCATATCCTAGTCCGGTGATCACCTTCACCTTTAGCTCCTGGGATCTCGCCATGACGGCGAATAAGCGGGCATAATCAATACAAACCCCATGCTTCGTATCAAACGTCATCTGAGGTGTCTGTTCATGCCATTTGCCCTCTTGCTCATAGTCTTTCACTTTAATCTTATCGTATGTAATCTTTGTACCGACCCAGTCGTATAAAAGCCGTGCCTTCTCCTCATCCGTCTTCGCGTCCTTCGTGATCTCCGCAGCTGCCTTCTTAATATCTTCAGGAATCTTAGCATCGATCACTTCATATTTCTGCTGAAGAATTGTCCCGAGCTCCGCCTCGACCCCACGGGTAAAGACAGGAAGTTGCTGTTTAATCAAGCTGCCGGTAAGCGGCTCAATCACACTTTGTGCTCCTTGCCGGTACACGGGTGATGCCTCCACATAACGGCTGAATTCAGTATTAGGAAATAACGTGACCACGATAAAGAGCAAAACGATGACTACCAGGCATCTCGCAGCTCCGATTAAGGTGCCAATCCCCGCTCCCAGCAGTCGACTTGGCAGAGTAGCCGGGCGACCCCCTCCAAAAGCAATACGCCCCAACAATGAGCCGCTTCCACGGAGCAGTAAAATGCCAAGCCCGACCAGTGATCTTGTCAGCAGATACATAAGAATAAACACGACGGCAAAGCGCATTAACGGAAAATCACGAACGGCCATCACAACCGTGTACCCCACTTGCTCCCATTTCGCCAAATCCCGATCCGGCAAAACGAACCCGGACAGCCATTTCTGAACAAACGGGGAAATCCAAATCGTTAGCGGGATAGCCGCAGCAATACCAAGCAGCGACAGCGCACCGCCACTTACCAAATGGAGCAAACTGCCTGCCGAGCGGGAAGCTCCACGTAACAGTCCTTGAAATATCGAGCCTAACAAAATGAGCAGCAGACAAATGGAAACTAGGTTGAATTCACGCAAGCTTTGCATCAAGACTTCCATCTAGCAGCCTCCGATTTATGAACGACTGAAACAACAATGTTGAACTGCAAGCACAAGATATGTGTTTATAACCGTGTACGTTTCTTAAACTTTATTGAGAATTCTGCTTTGCCTCTTTAATGAACGTCTCAAGGGTACTGTTAACCGACCATTCTCCAAGAGATACACCGCGGAACATGACCTTTACCTTGTCACTTCCTGGAGTTCCGTTTACTTCGAGATTCGGGGTTTTAATCGTGAACGATCCGTCTGCATTTTGCGTAAACTTCGCCTCTTTTGCCTCATTTTTCATCATATTCAAGGCTTCGCTTTGGCTGATGCTTACGGCCTGATCCTTGACCGTCGTCACCGCGTCACCGATGTCTTTCAGCGTAATTCCGCTGTAGATAATAATAAATGCGGCAATGACAAGCACAAGCGCCCATTTGACCAAGGTCTTCACAAAATTCAGAACCAAAAACAGAATCACCAGCGCCACAACGATGACCAGCCAGTTTTCCTGCAAAAATTCGGTCCATACTTGAACATCCATCATATTAACACTCCTAAACCCCATTTTTGTCAATCAAGCTCATCACATTAGATGTGGTCATAATTACCACAAAAAAGCTATTGTTCCTATTATACATGATGGCCCATGGCGGTGTCAGCTTAACCTCTCCAAGCTATATTCATTTGAGAAAAAGCCAGTCATGGACAACCTTCCGGCGATTTTTTCGGTATAAGTTCGTCCGAAAAAACGTACAAGTAAGCATAAGCAACTATCAAGGGGAGGACAAATGCATGAAGGTTGCATTTTGGCTATATTTCTTTATGTTTCTGGCTTTCTTCGACTTGCACGCCCAGTATCCGATCCTTACTCCGTTCGCCTTATCTCTCGGCGCGGCTCCTACGTTTATCGGTTGGATGATGGGTATATACGCTCTGACGCACCTGCCGGGAAATCTCATTGCTGGACAGGGCGTAGACCGGCATGGAAGTCGCGGATATATGATTTTCAGTCTGCTCGGCGCCGGCATTATCCTTCTGTTTCAAGCGCATGTTACGGAGCCCTGGCAGCTTCTCGTGCTAAGATCCATCAGTGGCTTTGTGCTGGCTTTCCTCTCCCCAGCCTGCTTAGCGATGCTTGCATCCCTTTCCAGCAACCCCGTTCAGCAAGGCAAGCTGATGGCAGGCCATGGCGTGGTGCACACGGTTGCTTCCGTCGTTTCTCCGGCGGCCGGAGCATTTCTTGTCGCTCAGTCAGGATTTACTTTAGCTTTTCAGATGCTTGGCTGGCTGCTTATCTCAACAGGAATTATCGCCATTTTTACCATTCACGAGCCCAAAAAAACGAAAGCAAGCCTTCTTCCCGCAGAGTTAAGCGTAGATGCACCGGTTTCGGTAAAAATTGATGTCATTCCGCTTCGATACTATTTGCTGCCCCTGTTCGTCGCTTGCTCCCAAGGCATCTTGTTCTTTGAACTGCCGCTGCATGAAGGTGCCGGCGCTTCAGCGATTATGCACACCGGACTTTATTTCTCCATCATTAGCCTTGGCGCGTTAGTTACGTTATCCATGCTTTTTTTAAGCAAAATTTCGCCCTACAAACGGGCTAGTTACGGCATTCTGGGCATTGCTCTATCTTTTTTCGCCTTGGCTGCTCTAGACTTTATCCCCATTCAGGTCTCTTTATTTGCACTCGGAATGGCTAAAGGTGTCGTGTTTCCGGCCATTGCCTCCATGTTCATCGACCTAAGCGGTGGCAAACGAATGGGGACCGTATTTTCCATGCAATCGATCGCCATGTCGCTCGGTTCATTTGTCGGACCCATCGCTGCCGGGGCGCTGCACGGCTCCTACTCTCCATACTTCTTGGCCTTTTTCCTGCTGATGCTTCTGCTGGTATTCGTCCCGCCGAAAAAGCATGGCGGATTCAAATCTCCACCGGTCAGAACGACCACGGAAGGTGCCATAAAATAATACTGCTGCTGTCCGCCCTGAGCCTATTTTTTCTTTTTAGGCAGCCGCACAGGGCACAGGGTATAGTCCTTCATAGTATAACGTGTAATCACCGAACAACTTGAAAGCGGGGTGAACACAGATGAGCGGAATTGACAATTGTGGACCTGGTCATGTTTCTCCGATTCATGGCATCTTTACGTCAACAGCAACTATCCTCGTACTGTATATTTTGCTGGTGATCATTCTCCGTGCTCCTCTTTACTAATCTGACCATGAAGCAAGCGTGTCATTCGGTCTACCCCCCGGTAGGCCGTTTGTCATTTCTACAGAATAGCAGCCCTTTTGCATGATACGCGGTACCGGGTATACACTATAACAAAACAAGCCTAAATTTCGATCCGCGAGGTGAGAGCATTGACGATCAGCATCATTGTGGAAGGTAAAAACGACCGCAGCAAACTCCGCCGCCTTCTGGATGAGGATGTTCGCATCTTTTGCACGTTTGGTACGCTCAATACCGATAAATTAGAGGCTCTGCGGAAGCAGGTGAAGGAGGACGAACTGTTTTTATTTCTAGACAATGACCCTTCCGGGAAAAAAATCCGCGGTATACTGCGGGATGCATTTCCCGATGCTACGCAAATTTACACAAGACGAGGCTACGCCGGGGTTGAAGGAACGCCCGACGAATATGTAATCGCTCAATTGGAAAAAGCCGGGCTAGAGGAATTTATTATTTATCCCCCGCCGGCTTCTTATTAAGTGGCTAATATTGAGTTTTCGCTACTCGAATGCTTTAAAATGCTACTCCCGGGCCAAATTCTCGACCCCTTGGGCAATTTCCGCCGCAGTAGCTTGCGGCCGATATATAGCCCGCAGTTGTCCTTCCCGATCCACTAACCCGATCAAATCCATATGAACAAAGTTGTCGTTCTGATCCTTATTAATAAGAATCTGGAAGGAGTTCATCGCCAGGTTAATAGTCTTCTGCTGATCTCCACGCAAGAAGTACCATCCTGCGTAATCGGCCTTGAATTTATCACCAAATGCTTTAATCTTCTCCCGCGTATCGCGAGCAGGATCAAATGTAACTGAGACGATCGACGCATCCTTACCGAACAAGCCTTTTTCCTTTAATATGTCCTGCACCTGACTGAGACGGAAGGTCGTCATCGGGCATACATCCGGACAATTTGCAAAGAAAAAATAAAATAATCTCACCTGGCCGTTCGTATCTTGCAGCGTCACCGTGCGTCCGTCCACATTTTCCATACTAAAATCCGCTACAGGGCGAATTACTGGAAGCTTAGGTTTAGCATAAGTGCTCCACAGCAGATAGCCCGCCAGGATGACGCATACTGCCAGAAGTACCCAAGTCCATTTATATTTTCGAAGAACGGTCATGCGTGCCCCCCATTACAATCTTACAGTATCGAAGACAATAACAATTAAAAGGATCGTTAAATAGTTGACCGAGAATAAAAATACCTTCTTCGCCCATGCATCGTTGTCTTGCGTACGAACACCTTTAAGCGCCAGTAGAATCCAGGCCAGCGACATAATTTCGCCAATGACGAGGAACCACATTCCGGTGTAGTTGTACACATACATCAATACCGGAATCGGAAGCAGCAGGAACAAGTAAGGAAACATCTGCAGCTTGGTGCGCTGAGCACCCTTTACGACAGGCAGCAGCGGATAGCCGGCTGCACGGTATTCCTCCATACGGCGAATCCCAAGCGCCCAAAAATGGGGCGGCTGCCACAGAAACAGCAAAGCGAACAGCATCCATGCGCCGAGATCGATTTTGCCAGAAGCAGCTACATAGCCGATTACCGGCGGCATCGCCCCCGATATAGCTCCTATCGAAGTACTCCAGGTCGAAGATCTTTTGAGCCAGAGTGTATATATGACTACATAAACAAACATGCCAACAATGCCAAAAATCCCTGCCAGCAGACCGGAAAAAGCAAACAAAACAGCGAGTCCCGAAACGCCTAATGTAATCGCATACCACAATACCGTTCTCGGGGATACCTTTCCAGTTGGAAGCGCCCGGTTTTGTGTTCGCGTCATTTTCGTATCTAATTCCCGGTCAAAATAGTTGTTAAATACACAAGAAGACGCCATAACTAAAGCCGTACCGACTAGCATAAAAATTAGCTCAGCATATTGCAAATGCCAATGTGACGCTAACCAGAACCCGGCAAATGCTGCAATCAAATTGGATCGCAAAATCCCCGGTTTGGTTAAAGCGATAAAATCTTTCCAAGTCGCCGTTTGCCCCTTTGGAACAGGTCTCACGGACAACGCTGCGGATTCCGAGGAAACCTGATAACTGATTGGTTTGTCCACGCGCGTTTCATCCTCCTACATCTAAATAGAGTTTGGAATTCACTTATATGAATCGTCCACAAATTGTTCATTAAATCAACTCTTCGCTATAAACTTTATCATATCAAAAGGCAAAAGTGTTTGACAATCAATGGAATTTAAAGAGATTTATATGACAATTTGGTGACACAAAAGGCCGCCCGGGGGATAACACCACCCAGCGGCCTTTAATCATCAGTATGCTTGTTTTATCTGCTAATTTTTATTTTGTCACAAACCCCATCAGCCGTTGAACATCCTGCAACGTTTTGTCGGCCATTTCGGACGCTTTTTCAGCCCCTTGACGCAAGATACTGCGCAGTTCACCGGACTCCCGGATGTCCCGATAACGCTGCTGGAGCGGTTCAAGTACACTGACTACCGCTTCAGCGAGATCCTTCTTAAATGGCCCATACATTTGACCCTCATAGCGTTTCTCTATTTCGGCAATCGTAAGGCCGGTGCATTGGCTGTAAATCGTGATCAGGTTGCTCACTTCCGGTTTGGCCGCCGGATCAAAACGAACCTCTTTACCGGAATCCGTCGTGGCCCGGCTGATTTTCTTGCGAATTTCGTCCGGCGCATCCAGAAGTCCAATTCGGCTGCCTGGATTCGGGTTGCTCTTGCTCATTTTCTTGGAGGCGTCGTCCAGAGACATGATTCTAGCTCCAACTTTAGGAATGTACGGTTCAGGAAGCGTGAAATAGTCCCCGTAACGGCTATTAAACCGCCCGGCCAAATCCCTAGTCAGCTCCAGATGCTGCTTTTGATCTTCGCCCACCGGTACCAAATCAGCATTATAGATCAGAATATCCGCAGCCATCAAAGCCGGGTATACGAACAACCCCGCTCCCACCGACTCCTTGCCCGCCGACTTGTCCTTGAACTGAGTCATCCGCTCCAGTTCCCCCATCGACGTCAGCGTCGTCAGCAGCCATCCGAGCTGCGCGTGCTGCATAACGTGAGATTGCAGATATATATTAGCTTTATTCGGATCGATACCGGCTGCAAGATAGAGCGCTGCTACGGATTCAGACTGCTCGGTTAGAGCCGCTGGATCCTGAGGGACCGTAATTGCGTGGAGATCAACCACCATAAAATTGCAGGCATAGTCATTTTGCAACGTAACGAAATTTTTCATGGCTCCGATATAATTTCCTAACGTCAGTTGCCCGCTAGGCTGAATGCCGGAAAGTACTCTTTTCATCTTCTTTTACCTCCTGAAAATTAACTTAACCCGAGTCGACTCGGCCTCAAAAACAATGCAAAAAGGCCCCACATCCTCAAGGGACGTGAGACCGTGGTGCCACCCTTATTCGCCGGAAAGTGGACTAGGATCCAACCCGTCCATCTAAATCATCCGGCCTTCAAATTCCGTAACGTAGAATCACCCGACCGACATACTAAGAGAAAGGTACCTTTTTCTCGTTTCCGTTCGGCACTCCGGGGTCCATTCAGTCAAAGTCCATCCTCCGGTTCGCAGCAACCACCGGCTTTCTGTAGGAGTGATACTTTGCTTACTTATCCCCATCATCGCATTGTTTTTGTAAGCTGATTATAGTAATCATCATAAGTTGCCCCCGGTGCAATGTCAAATCCCATTTTTCGTCCACCGCAAAAAGTGATATGATAAGGTTTAGCTTAAGGATCTGATTATTATGTGGGAAAAGGAGCAACGATATGAAAAAGGTGACCAAAGGGCAATGGAATGGTTACGACACATACATTCTACACAGCCACGAACTTGAAGTCACGCTGCTACCCCGCCTTGGAAATAACGTCATTCGCATATGGGACCGCATCCAGCAGCGCGATGTGCTGCGGCGTCCAGAGGAAAATGAACTGGATTTCTACCTGCTGAAGCCATATCATTTCGGCATTCCCCTGCTAATTCCCCCAGGGCGTATTCGCAGAGGGCATTTTACTTATGCTGGCCAAGAATATCAATTTGATCGCAATACGGCAAATGACAACCACATTCACGGCCTTCATCGTACGCAAGGCTGGTGCGTGAGCGACATTGAAGAGGATGATGATGGGTGCGCCATTACGACGGAGTTTGTTACAACGAGTGATCCTAACTGGATGCGACAATTTCCTGAGCCGCTCAAGCTGGAGATGACATTGCGCCTGCAAGGCACCTCCCTGAAGCAAACTTTTAAAATTACCCATCTGGGTCAAAAAGCCGCGCCATTTGGTTTAGGACTGCACACATGGTTTCTAATAAACGGGGAACCGGATCGTTGGAACCTTAATCTTCCTGTATCCGGGCTTGTAGAAGCCGACGACGAGTTGGTTCCTACCGGCAAAATGGCTCCTCTCGGTGAATTTCAATCGTTGAACGAGGGAACGAATCTGCGGGGTGTGAATTATGACACCATTCTAAGTATCGGAGATCATCCGGTAGAAGCGGTATTGACCCGGGATGATGGGTACGGTCTTCGTTATTCCGCCGATCCGCAGTATTTTAAATATTGGGTCATCTATACCAAAGGGGAAGCTGACCAATTCCTTTGCATCGAGCCATATACGTGGCTGCCAAATGCACCGAATTTGCAGTTGCCGGCAGACACGACTGGGCTCATCGAATTACACCCCCAAGAGACGCTGGTGCTAAACGTAAACCTGGACATCTTCTATCCGGATGGTTCGCCTGCTTAAAAACCAATGTGGCATATTCTAAGCAAGTTTCATTAACAAGCCGCATCATACCTCTAGTACATCGCATGCCGCCTTTATTTAAGGCGGTTTTTTTCTTGCAAATTAGGAAGCAATCTGGGAAAGTCACCTGAAATGTAATAATTACCAAAGCTAGTTAAAAGTCTATCCGCATATTTTCGAGCCTTGAGACCATACTAACACCACAAAGCCAAAGGAGGTGACAAACATGCCAGGTGGAAGCCGCGGAAGTCGCAATAACCTCATCGTTCCTCAGGCAAACGCTGCGCTGCAGCAATTGAAATTGGAAGCAGCGCAAGAGTTGGGCGTACAAATTCCCCAAGACGGTTACTATGGGAACTACACTTCCCGTGAAACCGGATCCCTCGGGGGTTATATTACAAAACGTCTAGTTCAATTGGCGGAGCAGCAATTGGGTCGTTCAAACCTGTAAATTTGCATTCTGCCTATTCGCACTATAGGGAAACAGGCGATCTGCTATTAGCAGGTCGCCTGTTTTAAACATGGATCTGGGTTTATGATTATGTGAAAAGAGCAGTAAGCTTCTTACCCAATTGACGCAGCAAACCGGTTATAAGCTCACATCCTGATGGTATGTATTCGCGGCATCCTTACGCGGGTAACGCTGAATAAGCAAATTCGCCATATTGTAGTTCGATTCCATAATCGCATCAACAACGATCATTCCTTGGCGAAGTGCAAATTCGTAGCTGATTTCCCCGTGGGTCCAGTATTGTTTGAACTTTAAAGCTTCGATCGCCATTAGCCGAAAAGAATTCATTTGCTCCTGATCCAGGCCCTTGCCATCCTCAGAGAGATGCCCGTTTCGTCCGGCGATCGGATTGTGACGGATTCCAAATTTTCCGATGGTATTGTTACGGATTTGGATGAATACGGTACCCGACGTTAACCCGGCAAGCTCTACCTCCAACTCCTTAAACACCAGGTCAACCTGCCTTGCGAGTGAAATCTGATCGGTGTTCAGCATATCCACCCTCCCTTCCCATATAGTTCCCTATGTATAGGGCTTATGTCTCATTATATGTCATTCTTATATAACGATCAACAATATACAACATAATTGGTTAAATATTACTATAAAAATAATTACTTCAAGCCCTTAAAATAACATAATTCGATACATATTATTTATTTTCGACATAATTCTACTCCTTAATAGGAGATCATAATGATTCTAAAGTCCTAGTAAATTCTTCTATTTTTTTCCGCCTTCTGGATATATCTCTCCTCATAAAGACATCTGATTGATTTCCCCTCCACTGTTTTTGTTGCATTTCATATCAGTAAGTAAGTGCTAAATGTATTTTATACATCTATTTTTCTTGATATTTCTAACTTTTCTCCATTAGTTGTAAAATGTACATTTAAAAACTGTACAAACCGCATTAACCGGCCTACCGAGTCTATCTAGTGCAATCGCATCCTGCCAAAAGTCCGGTTTTGTCAAATCAACTCCGAGATGTTTGGCTGCAAGCTCCTCTACCGTCATCCGGCCAGTATCCTGCAGGAGCGCATCGTATTTCGCCGCGAAGCTTTGACCCTCCCGCTGTGCCAGTGCATAGATTCCAGTACTAAACATGTACCCGAACGTATATGGGAAGTTATAAAACGGTACATCCGTAATATAGAAATGCAGCTTGGAAGCCCAAAAATGCGGATGATAGTTGCCAAGCGCCCCTTGGTACGCTTCTTTCTGTGCTTCTTCCATCAATGCGCACAGTTCCCCGGCATCCAGCATGCCTTTACGGCGTTTCTCATAAAAGCGCGTTTCAAACAGGAAGCGAGCATGAATGTTCATGTAGAAGGCGATTGCGCTTTGGATTTTATCCGCAAGCAGAATAACCTTCTCTTCCTCAGTTGCCGCATTTTTCACCAATGCATCGGATACGATCATTTCAGCGAACGTAGAGGCCGTTTCAGCCACGTTCATCGCATAATCCTGATTGAAAACCGGCAACTCATCCATCAAGTATTGATGATAACCGTGTCCGAGCTCATGCGCCAAGGTTGAAACGTTGGATACAGTTCCCCCGAACGTCATGAAAATCCGCGTTTGCTTACTCACCGGAAGTGACGAACAGAAGCCTCCAGGACGTTTGCCAGGACGATCCTCCGCTTCAATCCAGCGATTTCGGAAAGCATTCGTTGCAAACTCGGCAAGCTTCGGACTGAAACGGCCGAATTGCTCGATAATATTTTCAGCAGCTTGCTCATAAGTGACTTTTCCGGATAATTGACCCAGCGGAGAGTCTACATCAGACCAGTTCAACCGCTCCATTCCGAGCAGTTTTGCTTTACGCTCCAAATAAGCGACGAATTTCGATTTGTTCTCTTCAATCACGCCCCACATCGCATCAAGTGTCTGCTTAGTCATACGATTCACCGCAAGCGGCTCCTTCAAAATATCGTCCCAGCCGCGCCGTTCGTAAAGCTTCAGACGGAAACCTGCCAAACGATTGAGCGTGTCTGCACAGTAGTCGGCCGCATCGCCCCATGCTTTCTCCCAGCTTTCAAAGGCTCTGTCACGGACGGTTCGATCCGGGTCATCCATTTTGTTTGCAGCCTGACCTACGGACAAGACTTTGATCTCTCCATTTTTCTCCTGGAATGGAACTTCTACCTTGGCTACGATCGTATCGTAATGCTGTCCCCAACCATGGTAGCCGTCAACCGATAGATCGGAAGCAAGGCTTTCCAGTTCGGGAGACAGTTTCTCCCGGGCTTGGCCGCGTTTCTCACTCAGGAGGAACGAAATCGGGGCGATGTCCTCCCGGCCCATCCAGCCATTCCATACGGCATCCTCTGTTTGTCCAAGCAGGTTCCAAAACAAGGTCATCGTATTGTTGTATGACGCCCGTATCGAGGTCACCTTGGCAGCCAGTTGAACCGCTTTTTTGTCATGCTGATCCTGGGCGGTCAAACATCCTACAAAACTATCTGCCTCCATCAATTTCGCGGTTTCTCTTTGCAGACCTTCGATAATTTCATCAAAAACTTTCGTTTCTTCCAGGGAACCTGGAGCACTAAGTTTCTTAATCTTCATAAGGCTGTCAGCAATATCACGTTCTAACGCTTCCAGAAAGTTCCGGTACTCGGCAGAGGAAGAGCCCCCCGGAAAAAGGGAATCCAGCTCCCATGTTGGTTTAATTGGTTCAGAAAATAGTGCCATGTTCAAACTCATCCTTTCTTCATCCTAAAATTGATGCTAAACGTGATAAAAGAGTATGCTATTATATAGCTACCAGTTTGACAGGAGGGATATTCTTATGAGACCACTACAAATTTCTCCGGACACCGCCGTTAAATTAGCAGAGAAATTAAAGGTGCCTATCGAGCATTTAATGCATATGCCGCAGCATATTTTACTTCAGAAGATCGCTGAGCTGGCAAAAGAAGAGGCTGGAAAATCTTCGGACGAAGCAGCATCCAAAGAACCAGAAAACAATAAATGATGATTCCTTTAAACCGAACTCTCCCCTATGATGTGATCATGGGAGATGTTTATGTACAAGAGTGCCCCTTCTGTACCAGTAACAATGTGCTGCTCCCACTAAAGCCTCGTGAACTGAAGACCATTCACGAAGGGAAAAAGAAGCTGCTCGTGTTTCCCTGCTGCGGTAGCAGAGTTCAGTTGCTCGACTGCGATAGCGATTATTTGCTGACCGATACAGTAATTCGTTGATCACAAAATAATAACAACTTTTGCAGTTAGGGCCGTTCTACTTGAGAACGGCCCTTGTTCCTTATTATCTACAGATCAGCTCTGCATTTCCTCCGGCAGCTCGTGCCCGCCGCTCAGCATTTCCTCACGCAGAAGTGTCCACTGCTCCCTTGAAGCCCGGATCATGGCTGCATCCATAATTTTCTTATCGTTTATGACGCGGGAAAACCATTTTACCGCCTCATGGTAAGCACCGACACGCCGGTTCAGCTCCCCGATTAAATACATTAGCCGGGCATCGCTTCCCCCGACCCCTTCATTCTCATAAACGCGAATATACGCTTCCAGCGAATACTGCAAGAACCGCTTCTCCTGCTCCTGATTTCCCTGATAGCGGTATAACCAGGCGATATGCTGCAGCAAGCTTGCAACAATCCGTTCCTTCTCCCCGATGGTCTGAGCACACAGAAGGCCGAGCTTATATGTTTCCATAGCTGCCTCCCAATCCCGGTGGCCGCCGTAATTCCGCTTATGAAAACGGCTGCTGATCTCATTCTGAAACAGCTTGCTCTGCCGGTCGCTTAACCGGTCGCTGGAGTTTTCCGTCGAGGCAAACCCGCAGGAAGGACATACACGGACAACGTAGAAATCGGGATTCTCATTATGATAATATCCGCAAAAGTCCGTATCGGTCTTGATGGCCCGTTTGTAGCTCGGGCGCACGCGTGAAGTAGAAAATTCATTTTCACAGAAAGCGCAAGTAACTTTGATCTGATAAAGTGGTTCGAGTTCCAATTCCCTGACTTCCTTTCCAAAGGTCCGCCTTTTGCGGATCAGCATTTGATCTAAGGTGTATTCACAAAATGAAAAGCGGGACCGGATAGCCGCTGAAGTACGATGCCGCGCAGCGGTTCGGAAATGCCGATTTCCTCAAGCGCTTCACGCATGCATGCCAGCCATGCCTCTGCCCGTTCTGGAGTAACGGGGAAAGGCAAATGTCTTGCCCTCATCATGGGATGGCCATAAGCGTCCGAATAGAGGGAGGGCCCACCAAAAAACTGCGTTAGAAACATATACTGTTTCTCCATCACAGGGGTAATATCCTCTGGGAATAAAGGCCCAAGCAGAGGGTCCTTTTGAACTTTGGGATAAAAAGCCTCCACGAGCTTTCTTAGCGCCCCTGCTCCGCCAAGATTTTCATAAATGCTCAGGCTTGGATTCATTAACTCACCACCTGACATCAACTGTTTAATGTGGGATTTTTCCAAATTCAACTTTCTCCATTATAGCAAAAAAAAATAAAAGCTCCTAACGGAGCTTCTACGTGTAAATAGTTTGAACCCTATACTAGTAACTGCGCCAATCCTCTTCACCGGAATGGACGAGAGAGGCGCGAATGACGTATACAAAAGCGCATACGAGAACTCCTGCAACAATGCTCATTATCATCACTCCATCCACAAAATTTTCCCTGCGAAGTTAATGATCGTATCGTAGCTGGGTCTGAAGATTCAACCTCATCTTCTAGAATCATTCTAACATATATCCGGGAAAATATCAGCCTGTTCTGCAATCGCTTACTTATTTTTTTGTGCTGTTTGTCCCAGAAAATACATAAACTTCACTATGATCCCAATATGGAGGGTTACTATGGTCATAAAACGTTTGGCACCCGGGCTTCTGCTCCTGGCAGCATTGGCTTTGGTCTTATTAATGATTGCTTATCCGATGGAATCGTGGCAGGCCGGTATTCGCGGTCTTGCCATTTGGTGGGACGTCTTGTTCCCTTCCCTTTTTCCATTCTTCGTGATCTCCGAGGTCATGCTCGGATTTGGAATTGTTCATTTCCTCGGCAAACTCCTCGATCCGTTCATGAGACCGCTGTTCCGTATCCCAGGCAGCGGAGGGTTCGCCCTGGCTATGGGATTCGCTTCAGGGTATCCGGTAAGCGCCAAGCTGGCCACAAAGCTGCGTGAGCAAAAGCTCGTTACCCGCGTAGAAGGTGAACGTCTTGTCGCGTTTACGACCTCCTCAGATCCGATCTTTTTGATCGGTGCGGTGTCGGTCGGCTTTTTCGGCAATCCGAAGCTTGCTGGGATACTCGCACTTGCTCATTATGGCGGGGCGCTGTTGATCGGACTCATGATGCGGTTTTATATCGGTTCAAGCCAAGAAACGGCCGATACCGTAAATGAAAAACAACCTCTTACAGGGCGCTTCAGTCTAAAGTTAGCTTTTCAAGCCATGCATGAAGCTCGAATGCAGGATGGCCGAAGCTTAGGAGAACTGCTGCGTCAGGCAGTAGTATCCTCTCTGCAACTAATGACCGTTGTCGGCGGTTTAGTCGTCTTCTTCTCAGTCATTCTTGAAGTGCTGACAGCCTCTAGAGTCATGGACATGCTCCACGGTGTCTTTAGCTTCATACTCCCGATAATGGGACTGCCGTCCGGACTTGCTGAGCCCCTGGTCGGCGGATTATTTGAAGTAACGCTAGGCGCCAAGGCCTCGGCTGCCCCAGTTGATATTCCCTTAATATACAAAGCTGCAGCAGCGGTATTTATCTTATCCTGGGGCGGTTTGTCCGTGCACGCTCAAGTCGCGAGCATACTAAACGGCGCGGATCTTCGCTACCTTCCATTCCTAGTTGCCCGTTTTTGCCATGCCGTGGTGTCGTCCTTGCTCTTGATCATGCTGTGGAAACCACTAATGGGAGATATGCCAACATGGGCTCTGTCCCATCTGGATTATCGAATGCCCCATTTTGGCTGGTCGGCTGCCCCCGAGGCATTTCGTATTTTCCTTGTGCTTATAGCTTCCTTGCTTATTTTGTCATTTCTCGCTAAAATCATGCAGTTGGTTGTATTCAGACAAAAAAAGTAAAAACCTTGTGAATACAACTCCGAGGCGGAAAGCTAGCGCTCCAGGTGAAATGAAACGTTGTGTTCTGTTTGGGAATTGATTATGATCTTTACAAAAGGATTTACAATGCAAAGGAGCTTGTCAACTTGAGATATTATGTTCTTGACCGTGGCGATCAATTGTCCGTCGATTTGAGCGAGTCCTTTCATAAATTGGCTGCTGAACAGGGTTTGGAGCTAGATGCGAAATCCCCGGATATTGTCGTTTCCATCGGAGGAGATGGCACTATGCTTCACGCGTTTCATACGTTCAAAGATCGAATTCCGTCCATCGCTTTTGTCGGGATTCACACCGGCCATCTTGGATTTTACGCGGATTGGAAAGCCGATGAAATACCGGAGCTTGTACATATGATGAGCGGGCATGCCGATCCAGGATTGCTTAAGCCCCGGATTGTCAATTATCCGCTAATTGATCTGGAGATTGTGAATAAGTCTGGAACTTCCTCCTATGTTTGTCTAAATGAATTTACGTTAAAAAGCGTGGATGGTACCGTCGTGGCTCAGGTGGATATCAACGATCAGATGTTTGAGATGTTCCGTGGCGATGGCATTTGTGTGTCCACCCCTTCAGGGAGTACCGCTTATAACAAAAGTTTGGGCGGGGCGATGATTCACCCTTCGATTGAAGCGCTGCAAATTACGGAAATTGCCTCCATCAATAACCGGGTGTTCCGTACGATGGGCTCTCCACTCGTATTGCCAAAGCACCATCATTGCGACATTTATTCCCGTAAGGAACAAAACCTGCTGCTCACGGTCGATCACAATAATGTTCATATATCGGATCTGATCTCTGTTCGCTGTCAAGTCGCCAAGCAGAAAATCAGCTTCGTCCGGTACCGTCCGTTCCCATTCTGGAATCGAGTGCGGAACGCATTTTTGGAATAGACCGCCAAAGGACGACTCCATAGACAAGCTTCCAAAATACACCGAAAAGGACGAACTCAATAATGATTTTGAAATATTTTCGCAAATACGCTCTAATCTCCTTGTTGGCCCTGTCCATCTCTATACCACAAGCCGCCGAAGCCGCTAGTTCAAGCACAACCGGCACAACAACGAATGAAGCGACGAATACCTCTGATCTGACCACTCTCCAAGAAGTTCTGAATTATCTGGAGACCTACAATATTGAAGGCGTAGACCGAAAGGAATTTTTAGATAGCGCAATACGGGGCATGGTTTACTCGCTGGATGATCCTTATAGTGATTATTTTAGCAGTGAAGAGCTGCAAAAGTTTGAGAATGGGCTTAATCAAGAATACGTCGGTATAGGAGTAACCCTTCGCTATCACGACCATAAGCTTTATGTAACGGATGTGCTTGCTTCATCACCTGCAGCCGCGGCCGGACTTCGGCAGAATGATATAATAACCAAAGTGGACGGACAGGCTATAGCCAGTCAAGAGGATACAGCCAAAATTCAAGGCAAGGAAAACACTCAGGTACAAATCACCGTCAACCGCAGTGGCAAATCGCTGACGTTATCGATCAACAGAGCTCATTTCGCACTGCCGTCGGTCACGGGTAAGATGATTCCTTCCTCCAAGGTCGGGTATATCGCTATCTCTACCTTTTCCGAAACTGCGGATGATGAGTTTGCAACAAAGCTGGCCCAGCTTCGCAAAGAAGGCATCGCTTCACTCGTGCTAGATCTTAGAGATAATTTAGGCGGATATGTCGAGTCTGCTGCGAACATTGCCAAACATTTTATGAAGAACGGAATCTTAATGTACACCTCCGATCAGAGCAATGAACTGCAGCCTGTGACGATAACAGACGGCGAGGATATCGGGATGCCTGTTGTCGTACTAACGAATGGGCTAACTGCCAGCGCCTCGGAGATTTTGACGGGGTCTTTGAGGGATAACGGTCTCGCAACAGTAATTGGATCACAAACCTATGGTAAGGCACGAATCCAGAACCTCTTCAAGTTGTCAAACGGCAGTTCGCTAAAGCTGACGGTTCAGAAATATCTGACCCCGAACAAAGAAGACTTTAACCACATCGGCTTAAAACCGGATATTACCGTGAAAAATAGTACTGCCGCCCAGCTTATTACCGGCCTATATAAATCCGGAGTCCGGAAGGTAGAAGTAAGCGGAAGTCCTAGCTCCTTATACGTTAACGGCGCACCATTTGCCGGATATGTCGATGTGCTGCAAACGGGAGGCAAAACCTACGTTCCATCCCAGATTGTCGCAGCCCTGATTCAGGGAAAAGCCGAATGGACACCAAGCCTCAAAAAGCTTACTCTTACAGACAAAAACGGAAAACGTACTGGCTATACTGTTGCAGCCAAGAGCACTAAAATCGTGGGCAATGAATCATTTATCGAGCTGCACGACTTAAAACAAAAGGTTCCGAACCTGACTTGGAGTTACCAACAAGGCATATTGAAATTATCACTTAATTAATATCATATAAAAAACGGCTCCCGATCATTCGGGAGCCGTTTCCGTCTCATTTGGATTTCCTTTATCCTTATGATTGTCCTTCGTCTTCTGAAGCACAAAGTAAGCACAGCCGAAATTGCAATATTCGTTGATATAGTCCGTAATCCCCGAATAAGCCGTATCACGGTTCGCCTTTGGATGATTGTCCCGCAGGAAGCCCTTTAACCGCAGCTTCTCGTAACCCCAATCCCCCATAATGTAATCATAACGGTCAAGAACTTCGCTGTACCTCTGTTTAAAAGCTTCGGCATCCCAAGCGTCCCTGTAGTTCTGAATAAGTTCGTATGTTCTGCCACCGATTTGAATTTGAGTCAAGGGCGTCACCTCCTTTGCCGATCGTCCCGACATCCTTTAAGATTGTGCCGACACGCCTTTCATGTGTTTTTTTGCGGAATCGACCTGTTCATGCGCATGATAAGAGCTACGAACGAGTGGACCCGATTCCACGTGGCTGAATCCCCGCTTTAATCCTTCTTCCTTCAGCATAGCAAATTGCTCAGGTGTATAGTACTTCTCTACGTGTAAATGCTGCGGAGATGGCTGCAAATATTGACCAATTGTCAGGATATCGCAATCAACGGCCCGCAAATCATCCATCGCCTGCAAAATTTCATCCCATTCCTCACCAACACCTAGCATAATGCTCGATTTCGTCGGAATGTCCGCTTGCATCGCTTTGGCTCGCTGCAGCAGCTCTAAAGACCGGCGGTACTTCGCTCTGGCTCTAACCCGGTCGGACAACCGTTCGACCGTTTCGATGTTGTGATTCAAAATATCCGGTTTTGCATCCATAACAATCTGAAGCGAGGCCTCATCCCCTTGAAAGTCAGGAATCAGCACTTCTACGCTGCAAAAGGGCAGACGGGCGCGGATCGCTTTAATCGTACCGGCAAAAATACTTGCCCCGCCATCCTGCAAATCGTCGCGGGCCACACTAGTCACAACGCAGTGACGCAAGTTCATCTTCTCTGCCGCTTCCGCAACGCGCTCTGGCTCTTGCAGATCAAGCTCGGTTGGCTTACCCGTATTCACCGCACAAAAACGGCATGCCCGAGTGCAAATGTCGCCCAAAATCATGAAGGTAGCCGTTCGATTGGCCCAACATTCATAGATATTGGGGCATCGTGCTTCTTCACACACGGTATGTAAAGTTTTTGAACGCATCATATCTTTAATATCCTGGTAATTTTCTCCAGTCGTTAACTTAATGCGTATCCAGTCCGGTTTCGGTTGTTGGAGATTTTTAGCCAAGGGGAAAGACCTTCTTTCTTGTGATATAAGACGTAGCGCCACTTATTATATCATGATTCCCTAGGGAAAACCTACCCCACAAAATGGAATAAAAACAAGGAATTTGCTTCATTCTAAGTTGGAGAGAGCCCACAAAGTGCTTATCTAAACGGTTCGACAGTTTCGTCCGCACAAGCGGATAATGGTAAGGAGGAAATTTCACATTGAGGTCCCAACTGTTTCACCGCAGCAAATGGTTTCTCTGCTTCTTATGCGTGATCATCCTAACGTCAACATGGGCTGTACCCGGGTTTGGTGCGGCCTCGGCAGAAGCACCCGGCAAACTCCGCACTGATTCAGCGAAAAGTATCTTCGAGCAGCGCAGGAGTCTGTATGAGGAGATGGAAATTTTAACACGGATTCCTTGGTACTGGCTGGCGGCAGTTGACCAATATGAACGGACGATTACACCTCGTAAAGAACAGAAGGATGAGAACAACCGGCTGACCGGATTCCGTTTTAAAGAAGCCTTTTGGGCTGGCCCGCTAAATCCCGATCCCGTGGATACAGATCCGGAGACAATCGGATTGTTCGGCGGAATTGGCAAAGATGCTACGTCCGATGGTTCAGCCGATCCTAGAAATGACAGAGATGCCTTATTTACGATGGCATCGTATATGACCAGTTTAGGCTACGATGAAGAAGATTTTCGCATCGCTCTTTGGCGTTATTACCAAAGCGACTCCGCAGTAGAGCGCATACGCCAATTTGCGAAGCTGTACAAATCATTTAATAAACTCGATCTGACGGAAAGCGCGTTTCCCCTGCCTGTGAGAAGTACATATTCGTATCGTGACACATGGGGAGATCGACGAGGCTGGGGCGGACTCCGAACTCACGAAGGAACTGACCTTTTTGCCCCGATGGGCGTCAGTGTCCGCAGCGTTTGTTATGGAGTCGTTGAAACCAAAGGTTGGAACCCCTATGGCGGGTGGCGGATCGGTATCAGGGACATCGCAAACCGATATCATTACTATGCACACCTTCAGGGCTATGAAAAGGGAGTCGAAGTTGGACACCTGGTAAAACCAGGGCAAATGATAGGCTGGGTCGGCAATAGTGGCTACGGCCCTCCCGGAACCTCGGGAAAATTCCCGCCTCATCTTCATTACGGCATTTACCGTGACACAGGGACGACAGAATGGGCGTTTGACCCGTATCCACTATTAAAAAAGTGGGAGCACGCGGAACGGGCAAAAAATAGCAAGGCTCGGCCTCCCAAAGGAAGCGCCAAATAATAGGTGTAAAGAAGGAGCTGTCCAACCGCAGTCAGAACGACTTATTGGACAGCTCCTTTTGCAAAATCAACAGGCAATCCTGAAACGCTTCGGTTTTGATATAGCACTTGCTGCTATCAGGAAAAGGCCAATCAGCGCATACACACATCGCCCGATTATGATGGACAAAGGGACTTCAAAAGCAGGCTCTATTACGCTCAATCCCGCCGGGTAGCTGCTGAAGAAATGACTGCCAAACAGGTCGAGCTCGTATGGAAGCGGCAAATAGCCAAGCAGCAGGACAACTGGCATTAACGCGAACACCAGCGCAGGATATACCCGCCCTGCGAGCAGCCCCAGCCCGAGGAAAAACAGCATGGACGGCAGACATGTAAGCAGTGTAGGCATGATCAGCGTTCCGAAGGCAGTGAAGTGAAACCAGGCTCCATAAAAGTAGCCGGCTACCCCAATCGGGAGGACAAAAATGACGAGGTATGCGATGATTATCGCACCATAACGAAGCAGTCTGAAGCGGAAACGGTCAACCGGCGTTACCTCCGTCAGTACCTCCACCTTTCGTTCCCGCTTCGAATATAGAAGAGAAATGAAGAACAGCAAGGCTACAAGCAGGATAGGCAGTACCTTGGAGAGGTAAGCTCCATAACTCCACCCGGAAAACGGTGCAGTATTGGCTACTCCAAGAATAATATCCCCACTCATGATTTGATAACAGGACAGAGCGGTGACCACCAATAGTCCAAAGAAAAACCTGTTCATCATCAATCGCTTCAATTCGTATTTTAGTAGTCTGATCATTGTTCTTTTGCCCCCTCCTGGGATCCCGCCGGTAAAATATCCAGCTCAACCGCTTTCTCTGTCAAACCGCATGCACTCAGAAAATCATGCCAGGTGACCATGGGCGGCATTTCCTTCCCTCCGTTTTGAAACAGCTCGGCGAGAATTTTGTCCATCTTCTTTTCTCCGCCTACTTGCTGTTCCGCCTTCAGGATTTGCAACGGTACTTTTTTGTAAACCGCAGCATCCCACATCATGTTTTGCAATTGCGCGACATATTTCTCAGGGAGCAGCTTTATATATTCAGGATGCCGAACATAAAAGTTGCTCTTCTGATTTTCAAGTGCGTTTTTCCAGAAATCCACATAATATTTATTGGCGTATTCATCGCCATGCTTCTCTTTCATCATGCGGTAGGTTGTGTATACGGTAAGACCCTCGCTGCTCCAATCCTGGTTCTTCTGATCCATCATAAACCGACCGATTCCCCACCACTGATGGACGATTTCATGGGCCAGCACTTCAGTGGCACTCGCTCCTTTTTGCGGATCGCTCAACGATTCTTTGGTATAAGTAGATTCATCCATAAAACTGATATTGCCCGCAGCTCCCCCGCCAAAGGAATATGCGTGACTCATCAGTATCATCAGCGGCATTTCCTTCGTATAAGGTAACGGTCCAAAGTGTTCGGTACAGTAGGCAATGGTATCCTCCAAAATCTTCCGAATACCCAATTCCTCTAACTGCTTCTGATGCTTTTTGCCGTAATAAAAGAAAACAGGGGTTCCACCCGTGTTAATTTCCAGTTTGGCATAATCTCCAGCGAACAAGGTGGCACGACCGCGCGGGTCATGCACCTGCCACGTCCTAGTTCCATCGCCGTTGCTTCTCAGCACGGTTGCAGGGGTTCCGGTCGAAATCAGCTCCAAATCACCAGGGATCGTAACCTCCCCGGAAAAATCGCAGTCCTCGGCAGTTGCTGCATTGAGCGCTGGGATCAAAGCGTTGCCCATGATATCGATATATTTGGGATCAATTCTACTGCTTCTCAACACCATACGATCAGCAGATGGAATTTTAGGAGATCCCCCATATGTAATCTCCAAATTAATGCTTTCGTCCGCGGGCAGTTCAAAATTGATGTCCTTGGAACTCAAGTAATAATCGTTATTCAGATCGGTAAACGCAATCTCCTTGCCATTCGCCGCTATCTTGTCCACCTTGTAGCCCGGATTGAGGTTCATTATGCCTTTTTGCCGCTGATGGCTCGTATTTTGTATCTGATAGATGGCCGTACCGTCTAGCCTTGTCCTGGCTGTATTTAATACGATGTTCGCTTGTTTATGCAGCACCTTTAGCGGCTGATTTTCCGGCTTCTGCTCATTCATCATTACACTCATGCCGCCTCCGGTTACGTCACTCGTATCCGGCTCTGCCATAGGGGCGTGATCGATGTAAGGTTCGTTCGCGTAAAGGTAGAAGCTGCCTGCAACGAGCAGTACTGCAATGATTGGCACGTATATTTTGCGCCCGTTATGTGCAAGCGAACCAAACAGGCCTTTACCATGATGACGAACACATAGGAGAGAGAACAGCCATAGACCGAGCAACAAAGCGAACCACACCAGCCGGCTATACCCAGCTGTCCGGTAGACCACCTCATTGCTGAAATCACTGGAAAATGTGGGGACCAGGGGATTAATCCAGCGCAGCAAATAAATGTCGGAGGCCAACTTGCTTAGACTGAAATATACCAGCGCGGCCAACAGTATGAAGCTCAAGTCTACCCTGCGAAAAATTTGATAAAAAGCCGACGATGCGAGGATCGAAAGCCATAGCGAAGGCAGCATCAGGATCACGACGGATTTGCTATATTCGACAAAATCAAACACCATGTTCATACGATAGAACGTATATGGCAGATAGACGATGGCTGTCAGCAAAGTGACGGACAGTGCTGCCATCAGCAGGGCGACCAACTTTACCGCCCCAAGCACTAGCGGGGAAACGATACTGTCCGTTAAAACCTCAGTTTGATTCCGCTTCATCCGGTCCAATTCAAAGAGGGTGAGCAGGGCGAACAACACCGCCCCGCCTAATCCGCTTGCGAGCACGGGATTAGCCAATGCCACGGCTGCCGTGGTTGTCGTACCAGCCGGCTGATACAAACTATAGCCTGCCAACGGACAAAGCAAGGTTAAGGCCAGGATCAACAGTGTAGTCTTGGAACGGAATAACCGCCCCTGTTCCACGCGTAAATAAGAGAGAATGTTCATTGCTCCATACCCTCCCCTGCAATCAGGTACATATAAGCATCCTCCAGCGTAGGCTCTACCACCTGAGCGAAAGAAGGCAAATCTCCTGAAACAATACGGCACTGTACACCCTGCGAGGTGTTAACTCTGGCGGTGATATGGTGATTCGAGCTTACCTCTTGACCTGCCTGCAGTTGAATTATCCCTACATGGCCCTGGGCTAAAGCGATCAGCTCTTCAGGTGTACCGCTAAACAGGACACGGCCGTGGTTAATGATGATCAGTTGATTGCATACCGATTGCACATCCTCAATGATATGAGTGGACAGCAGGACGATTTTATCCCGGGCGGTTTGGGAAAACAGATTACGGAAGTTGATTCGTTCTTCTGGATCAAGGCCTACAGTGGGTTCGTCGAAAATGAGCAAATCCGGACTCCCCAGCAGGGCTTGCGCAATTCCAACCCGCTGCCTCTGGCCACCGGAGAGAGTACGGATACGGGATCGCCGCTTTTCCGTCAAATTTGTTGCCTCAATAACCTTGCGAATAGCATCCTTGCTGTCGGAAATGCCCTTCAAAGCGGCCATATAATCGAGAAACTGCCACACGGTAAGCTCATCATATAGACCAAAGGACTGCGGCAGGTATCCTAAACTGCCCTTTAGCCTCTTCTCGTCTTGCAAAAGCGGTGAATCATCCAGCATAATCTTTCCGCTCGTCGGAAGCAGGCCTGCAACCAGCAGCTTCATTAAAGTTGACTTGCCTGCACCGTTAGGGCCGAGTAAACCGATCAGATTGGGGCTCTCCAACTTTAACGAAATATCCTGCAGAGCTCTTTTTCCTGTCGGATAGGTCATGCTAAGGTTTTCAATGGAGATTTTCATATTATCGCTATCTTCCTTTCTTGTTCTTCGTACAAGAAAAAAGGATAGCAAAGTAGTTTGAAGTTGCTTTGAATTCAATTTGTGTTTTTCATGAAGTTGAAAGTCAACGAATTGGGGATATCTTAAGAGGACGCATCCTGATCAGGAAACTGCATGGAAAATCGTACGCCCTCGGTTGTGTTCTCCATCTGGTAGCTGACGCTGTGCCGGTCCAAGATCATCTTGACTAGGTACAAGCCAAGCCCGCTCCCCCCGGTTTGCCGATTCCGAGACTGCTCTACCCGGTAGAACGCTTCAAATAGATGTGGCAACGCCTCCTCAGGAATACGTACGCCGGAATTTTCTACGGAAAAACAGATGTGATTTTCCTGTTTGCTTGCCAGAACGGTTATTTTTTCACCCGGTGGAGAATAGAAGGCAGCATTGGAAAGGAGGTTTTCGATCACTTTTTGCAGCAGATCACTGTCGCCCCGAACAAACAGCGGTTCCCTCATATCTACATGGAGGTGCATCTCTTTTTGCTCCAGCAGATCAGCAAACTGTTCTATTTTTCTGCGCACTAAAGAGGAAAAATCAAATCCCTTGTTCCGTAAGGAATAATGGGAAGATTCCATCCTTGAAACGGTCAGGATTTCCTGTACCAAGCCCTCCATACGCTTTGCGACTTTCAAAGAACGGGACAGATATTTGTCCCTGTCCTGATACACGCCCACCTGGGCTAGCATTCCCTCAAGCTGCCCTTTGATCACCGTGATCGGCGTTTTCAGCTCATGGGACACAGCAGAGAAAAACTCCAGCCTGCGCTGCTCCTGCTCGCGTTCCTTATCGATATCTTGCTGCAAAGAAGCATTGGCTGCACGCAATTCGGTAAGGGCAAAGGACAATTTATCCGAAAGTCCATTAAGGCTGCGCCCCAAGGCGCCTATCTCATCTCCTCGCCGATCGTCGCAATAATAGTTAAACTCCAATCGGGACATTTTTTGAGCAATGTCGCTGATTTTAACAATCGGTCGCGTGACATAGCGTACATAAAACAGAGAACCAAAGAGTGAAACGAGCAAAACAGCTATAAGAAGCCATGGCCAAATACGACCAAGCGCTTGTATGGCCTGATTGACCGCTCTCACACTGCCGACGACCGTAAGCGTATATTTCTCCGATCCATTGGAAAAAGAAAAAGGATAAGTGCTGGCAGAGCTAATACTGGTTTTCACGACAGGCCCACCTTCAGCACCTTCGTATTCTATGGATTCCATCTTGAACAACATTCTGCCTCCCGTTGCTTTCCCCGAATGGTCCGTAGGCAGGGAATTTCCAGAGGCTTTGACTCTTTCACCTTGTTCATTCGTTATAATCAATGCAGCGTCATAAGCGTTCGAGAACCGGGTCAGTAAAGGATCGCAATCTTCCAGCGTGCTTTGCTCTAACTGCTCCACAAGCTGCTGAGCATAAGCATCTAACTTATTATTAAGATCATCGGTATAGGTCATTGGCATGACCCAGGCAATAAAACCATAGGTCAAGGCACAAACGGAGAACAGCATCAGAAAAGTAATGAGAAAAATTTTTAGCGATAAGCTATTTTTTAAGTTCCTTATCAATGCGATACCCCACCCCTCTGATGGTTTCAATATAATCTCCGCCCAGCTTTTTACGCAGGTTTTTGATGTGAGTATCCACGATTCGTTCATCGTTGTAAAAATCATAGCTCCATAAGCGGTTCAGCAGCATTTGGCGTGTCAGGACCCTTCCCTGATTCCGCAGCAATTCACGCAGCAATTCAAACTCCCGCTGTGTCACGTCGATGGTTGTGTCATTCACATACACCTTATATCCTTCTAAATCCATCATCAAATTGCGATAAATAATCCGCTCGATGTGATCTGTACCCGAGAAGCGGCGGAGTACGGCTTCGATCTTTCGCAACAAAATCGGCATTGAAAATGGTTTTGTTATGTAATCGTCAATTCGTAAATCGAACCCTTTGATCTGGTTTTCCTCACCGTCCAATGCGGTCAACATAATTATGGGGATTTGTGATTCTTTGCGGATCAACTCGCAGACACCGTAACCATCTATTTTAGGAAGCAGGATGTCGAGCAAAATCAGATCATAAGCGCCATTGTGAAACTGCTCGATGGCCGCGATTCCATCCAGCGCGGCAACCGTCCCGTATCCTGCACTCTCCAGAAAATTTTGCAAAAGCTCCTGTATGTCGGCATCATCTTCAACGATTAAAATTTGTCTCATCAGCATCACCTTCTCGAAGCTACTATACCATTTCAATTTGAATTTTGTATGGAGTGGCGAAAAATAGATCCGCACAAAGTAAAAGAGACCCCATTTGCGAGAAGCAGGATCTCTTCCGATTCGTTATTCGACTTAACGTCTTGCCTTCACCTATTTTTCGTTTTCTCCTCAGAATCCTGAATTCCGGTCGCGTCAGGAGCCGACTCATCTTCCGATTTGGACTCCGTATCCTCTCCAGGATTAGTCCCTGGCTCGGGCCCCAAATTGCCGGACTGAAGCTGCCCCCCATTCCCGGGCTGCGTGGGAATCGCAATACTTGGGGCATTGCCCTGATTGCCCCCTACCGGATTCCCCTTGCTGTCGTAATAATACATCGGTACATCCCCTACAACCAGTAAGTAAGATACCGGAATTTCCGTCTCCACCGATTGCGGCTCCATGTCGAAAGGAACGACGATACTGAGCTCCGTTTTTACACGCAGGAAAACCTCCACGAGAATCATGTTAATGCCCGCATCCTGCCTGCGTGTGTTCAGGTCCACCTTAACATCGCCCTTAGGCTCGATCTTTATCGGAATGCTCGGTCCAAACGATGCCAGAATCGGGCTGCCGAGCGCTTGACCAACTGGAATATGCTCCGAAAGCCTTGATACCTTATCGAGCGTATTGCGAACAGTCTCAATGGTTTCTGAGGTAACCTTCATATGGGCGGAATAGTTAAGCATGAACCCGGTGATTTTCCCTGTGGAATCGGTCTTCCAATCAATCAATTCTCCAACCTGCTGTTGACCTGCCACCTGGGCGGCAATCGCATCGTTGATCGATTCCGTTGCGATTTGCTTCACCCTGATTTTAGCCAAATGCATGATAGGTTCACGCATATGTTTTTCGACGTACTGAAAAAATTGTACAAATCCGATAAGACAAATCACCAAGACGGCAATCCAGATTTTTCGCCGGCTTTTCGGCCTTCTCCTCCGGCTCCGCCATCCTCGTCGAAAACGCATATTCAAGCCCCCTTACAGCGGTAACACTACTATACAAGTTATGCCGGACAGGAGGGAAAAAGAAGGACGAAGCATCCCGAACTGTGAAATAATGCTTGTAGAATTATAGCATTTATTATTTCAATTTACGGGAAAATATGGTATACTTTAAAATGTGATATTCATTGAAATGTATAATTATACGAGGGGACCAGCATCATGACCATCCAGAAAAAATTGTTCAAAGTCACTGGCGAACTTCATAAGGACCAGTTGGAGTTCAAGGTTTCCGCATGGAAGCTGCTAATTGAAACCAATCGTTACTATGAGATTAAACCGCTGACCGGTACTGCTGTTAAGAGGTTGTACAAGGAGAAGCTTAACGCAGCAACCACAGAAACACAGTATTATGCGAATGGCGCGCTAGTGGTCTCTGCCTTCTGTATGGAGGAGTATATTGAGGAGATTCAGCAGCGAATCATAGATCAACTCGAATCGAAAATTGATATCTACATGCATGAACTTACATTAAATCGAAAAGCGATCGAAGGAGTGTCGGAGCATTTACGGAAAGAGCATGTAAGCAGTGTAAGCTCGACGTAACCTTTAACCACCCCTCCGAAAACCAGACCATCCATCCTGGTTTCGGGGGGGTTTTTATCGTTTCTGTTAGCTGGAAATCCAAGCTTTTTGCAGCAACTTGGCACCCGTTCGAATATTCTCCTCGGTTATATTGCTGATACCGACCTGCAACTGAGGCCCGTTCGGCGGATTATTCATATAGTAATGGGAGGTCGGATACACTTTTACACCGCAGCTTAGAGCCTGCTTAATCAGTTCGGACTCCTTTTTATGAAGCTGCGGCCGGATTAGTACATAAAGCCCAGAGTCCGCTCCTATGACCTGGACGGTATCTCCAAACACCTCAGAAAAAGCGGTAACCAGTGTGTTCATTTTTCTTTTATACAAAGCGCGCATTTTCCGGACATGGGAATCCCAAAACCCCCCTTCCATAAAATAAGCCATCGTTCGCTGATGAATCCCGGAAGCGGCCTGCTCCATAGCTGCAAACAACATTTTATATTTGTCGAGCAGCTTGGGAGGAAGGATCATATAACTTAATCGAATGGAAGGTAAAAAAGATTTAGAAAACGTGCTTACATAGATGACCGAATCATTTTGCTGCAAGGAGGACAAGGCCGGAATAGGCTTCTGTTTGTATCTAAACTCACTGTCATAGTCATCCTCGATGATGTATCCGCTCCGGTCGGATGCCCATTTCAGCAACTGGTGGCGCTTATACATCGGCATCGTGACCCCGGTGGGAAAATGGTGGGACGGCGTGATGTAGGCGAGCCGGGCTTTCGTATGCTCCAACTGCTCTATAATTAACCCTTTGGGGGATACACCGATCGGTTCAAGCTGGAAGCCCTGCAGTCCAAAGACCGTACGGGCTCCGTCATAACCCGGATTCTCTACAGCTAAAGATGAGAACCCTTCCGACTTTAGCAAAATGGACAAATGAAGAAGCAGATGCTGCATACTGCTGCCGATGACGATGGAATCCGCATGTGTTCGTATGCCCCTGGATTGGAGAAGATAGCCCGCGATTTGCTCGCGCAGGTATGGATCTCCTTGGCGATCCCCATACACATAAGTGCTCGCCTCTTGTAATACTTTATTGGTGCAGCGGCGCCATGCTTTGAGCGGAAAAGCCTCAGCATCCACACCGCCGATCCGAAAATCGATGAAGGGCGCTCGATCCCGGGTCGCTTCCCGTATCTGCTCTGTCTGTTGCTGAGAACGGGAAACATGAATATCGGTATTTTCAAAATCCTCGACATAATAACCTCTCCTGGAATCACTACGTATGAACCCCTCTGCCAATAGCTGCTCGTAGGCAACGAGCGTCGTATTCCGGCTGACATGCAGCAGATCCGCAAGCTGACGTATGGAGGGAAGATGCGTATTCGCCCGCAGCTCGCCGTTCTCAATGAGTTCACGAATGAAATGATAAATCTGTTTGTACTTTGGACTGTTGTCTTGGAATGATAGCAGCAGCTCTTTCATCACGGCGTCTCCTAACTGACATGCACAAAATTCAAAAACTGTGCCTATTCAACATGTCAATGTTCAGCAATACTATAAAAGAACTCAGCAGGAAAAAGCAAATTTTACAGCCGATTCAGGAGATGAAAGCCTTGAAAATCATTAAAGCCGAAGTACAGCATATTACGGCAATTGCTCCGCTGTTTGATCAGTATCGGGTTTTCTATGGTCAGCCTAGTGACTTAAGCGGTGCGAAAGCCTTTATCAGGGACAGAGTCCAAATGAAAGAATCGACGATCTTTATCGCTTATGATGATGAGCAGCCGGTCGGATTCATGCAGCTTTATCCCTTGTTCACGTCTATTGGCATGCAGCGGAAGTATGTTTTAAACGATCTGTTTGTCATTCCCTCTTTTCGGACACAAGGAGTCGGCAAAGCCCTGATGCAGCAGGCCATTCAGTTTGCCAAGGAGGAGCGCGCAAATCAGATCAGCCTCCAGACTTCTATCGAGAATCATCCTGCAAAGGCGTTGTATGAAAGGATGGGCATGCAGATGGATTTAGAGTTCGATAACTATATTTTACGCTTGGTTTAAGGGTAGTTTTTTTAGAATAGGAGGCTAGACATGAAAATATTAGTTGCGGGTGCCACCGGAGCGATTGGGCAGATGCTTCTCCCTTTACTCGTTCAACATGGCTACGACGTGATTGGAATGACTCGACGTCAGGAGCGCAAAGCGCTTATTCAAGCGATGGGCGCTATTCCTGTCGTAGCGGATGTCTTTAATCAAGAATTGATCTATGCGCTCATAAAAGAAATACAGCCGGATGTGATCATCCATCAGCTAACCTCTTTAAGCAGCTGGGATTTTGGGGAGAATTCCAAGATTAGAAAAGAAGGAACGCGAAATTTGGTAGCTGCCGCTCAGGCAGCAGGTGTAAAGCGTATGATCGCGCAGAGTATTTCATGGGCTTATGAGCCGGGGGATTCTCCGGCCGCTGAAGAAGTCCCTCTGGATTATCAGGCGCCTTTCCCCCGGAAAACGACAATTGACGGAGTGGCCGCGCTGGAATCGGCGGTGTCCGAAATACCTGACCATGTGATTTTGCGCTACGGAACGCTTTATGGGCCTGGAACCTGGTATGACAAAAATGGGGCCCTCGCACAAAAAGTGATGAACGGGGATATGCATTCCAGCGATGGAGTTACTTCTTTTCTCCACGTTGAAGATGCTGCCAGGGCAGCTCTACAGGCGTTGGAATGGGATACGGGTACCGTAAATATCGTGGACCATGAGCCTGCCGCGGGAACGGAATGGTTGCCGATCTATGCAGAGCTGCTGCAAGCGCCGGTCCCCGAGTATCGTCCAGGCCGAAATCCGGGAGAGCGCGGTGCTTTGAATGCCCGGGCCATCACAGATTACGGATGGAAGCCGCTATACCCATCGTGGAGATCAGGATTTGAGTATCTAAAAAATTAAATGATAAGGTGAAATAACCCGGTACCTTTTACGGTACTGGGTTATTTGCTGACTATGATTGCTTGTGCTTGCTTGAGACTCCAACTCCTGAAGTTAAAAGCTTGAAGACTAACTTTTTACCTTTAATCCTAACAGCTTGGAAAAACCGATGGCCTGTTCCGGAGACACCTCGCACCCCTGAAGACTTGGAAACGTAACATTGATTCGTTCGTAGGTGCAGGTGCTAAGATCAATTCCTTTCAGGGAGGTTTGCGTAAAATCAACATCGTTTATATCGGTGTCATTAAAATATACCTTCGTGAGCTTACAGCCGTAATAATTCGCACTTCTCAGGGAGGAGTGATCAAAGCTCACCTGCTTCAGCCTTGCGTCCGCAAAGCTGCTCAAATTGACATCGCAATTCTCGAAACATACATTTCCCAGATTACACTCCGAGAAATCTACACCTAACAGTTTGCAGTCTCGAAAAATGACCCGATTGATAATTCCTTTGTTGAAAGATGCATTGGACAGGTTACAGCTCTCAAAGATCGCATCCGTCAGATCGATATGATGAAATTTGGAACTCGTGAAAGATACGTTCTTAAAACCAACTTTGGACAAGTAAGCTTTGTCGACCTCCGTGCCATCGACCTGCTCATCGCATACTCTGCATTCCATAAGCTGCGGTTCTTCCTCAAGATAGATAGCGTCAAATTTCACCTCTTCCAGATTGGGAGTTAGTTTAGGTTGTTCGATTTTGGGTTTGGACATCATATTCTTCCTTTTCATAAATGCTGGGAATGAAACGTTCCTCATCATTATATCTCTTCTAGTACAGATAGAGAGTGTAAATATTTCACCCTGAGGCACATAAAAAGCCTAATTCCCATTTATTATAAATTTTAACTGTCCACGAGCCAGAGTTGCTCAATTAGTTGGCCGAAACCAATTCAAAATGATCGAACGCGGCCCAGTTATTCGCGTTGGCATTAGACCATACGCCTACCTCAATTTGTCCTGTATCTACGACAATATTGTCTATAGTATACTTCTTCCAGTAATCCGAAGCATTCGATGCTACGACTGCCGTAACTTCCTTGTTGCCGTTCTTGGCATACAGGTGCAGCGCCTTTTGCCCTCCGCTCGAACGAGCCCAAGCACTGAACCGATAAATTCCATTCGGCAAGGAAATCGTCTGCCTTGTAAGTTGTTGATAGTCAGAGGAGGCCCAATGTGTTAACTTATAAGCTCCTGAGTAAGGGAAACTTGTATCAGCTGCTTGCGCAAGGACACCACCGTTCCATTGATCCCACCCTGTCGTGCTGCCTGACTCAAATCCAGGATTGACCAGGTAATTGCCGTTTACTGGTGTCGAATTCGTCGGCCTTAGCTCCAGCCAGTTCAAATTCCAATTGCCTGCGCTTGCATGAAGCCGGAGAGTCTGTACGCCCGCGTTCAGCGTCACATTCTGGGTTACAGTCTCCCAGGATTGCCACCCACCTGTATTAGGGACGCTGAAGGTCGCCAGGTTGGTTGATCCATTTCTCAGCTCGATCGCATTCGGGGCGCCATTTTGACTAGCTACCCGCATGCTCACTTTATACACCCCCGTTTCGGGTACATTCACACGATATTCTATCCAATCGTTCGTGTCGATGTAGCCCACGTTCAAACCTCCGTTCACATCACTCGTTGCTTCCGTTTGAACGCCTGAAGCGCTGTTGTGGTTTTCCGCTTCTATCATTCCTGGTACTTCTTTCACATTCGTAACCGAAGCATTTAGGCCGAAATCGTAAGGGAAAAGGGGCGAATAATTCGCATCCTTCGAGTTGGCTGGAATTTGCGCCATGCTTCTCGGCCAGGATAGCGGCAGCTTGCCTGTGAAATCATAGTCGCCGAACAGTACATCCGCCAGTCCATTCCCCTCCGTCCCCGGCAGCCAAGCCGCCACGAATGCTTTCCAATCCGGCAGATGATTCGTGATGATCATCGGTCTGCCCGAAAGCATGATAACAACCATGGGTACGCCAGAGCTTTTCACGTTGTTAAGCAGCTTGATATCATCGCTGCTGAGCTCCAGGTCCGGTATCGGCTGTCCTGTCCCCACATCGCCCATCATCTCGGCGTAAGGATATTCACCAATGACCACGATCGCAATGTCATTACCCGCTGCGCCTGTTCCTGTCGGCGAATAAGTGACATTGGAAGAATGGCTAACGGCGCTCTGGATACCCTGAAGAATCGTCGTACCCGGTGTAATATTGCCCGGTGAACCCTGCCAGGTCATTGTCCAGCCTCCGGATTGGTACCCTATGTCGTTGGCCTTGGCACCAGCCACAAACACCTTGGCATCCTTGGATAATGGCAGGATATGTCCTTCATTTTTCAGCAGTGTCGCCGACTTGCGAACCGCTTCTCTTGCGATCGTTCGGTGCTCGGTACCACCGAACGTTCCGCCGCTGATCAGGCTTCTGTCGGTATATGGCTCTTCGAAAAGACCCGCTTCAAATTTCACACGCAGAATACGACGGACGGCGTCATCGATTCTGGATTGGGGAACCTGATTCGTATTGACGAGGTTTTTGAGTGTAGGGATGAATTGCTGCCAGTTATCCGGCTCCATGAACATATCAATGCCGGCATTGACCGTATTCTTCAGGGCATCAGAGTAGTTCGAATAAATACCTTGGTTAACAAGCGAAGTGGTACCGTTCCAATCCGACACGACCATACCTGTAAAGCTCAAATCCTCCTTCAGCATCTTTGAAATCAGGTGCTGGTGAGCATGCATCTTGACGTTGTTCCAGGTCGTGAGTGAAATCATGACTGTCCTTGCGCCAGCTCTAACTGCTACTCGGTAAGGCTGAATATATGAATCCAGTTCATGCTCGGTCAAGGTAATGTTTCCTTGATCGTCTCCGTTCAATGTATTGCCGTCACCAACCCAGTGTTTGATACTGCCGACAACTTTGCTGCCCTTCATGAAATTACTGTCCGTCGGCAGGCCCTGTAGACCTTGCGTGTAGGCCTCACCCATTTTTGCGACGATTGATGGATTCTCCGAGAAGCCTTCATAGGTTCTGCCCCATCGAATATCCTGCGGCGAGCACAGGCAAGGAGAAAAGTCCCATTGAATACCTGTTGCTCTGACTTCCTTAGCCGTAGCCGCAGCAACCCGTTTAACCAAATCGGTATCCCGGGTAGCGCCAAGGCCGACATTGTGAGGGAAAATGGTCGCTCCATAGACATTGTTGTGACCGTGAACGGCATCCACTCCGTAGATGATCGGAATTTGCAGCAGCGTCTGCATGGCCTGTGTCTGGAACGCATCGATCGTATCCGCCCACGCCGTCGGTGTATTCGGATTCGGAGTCGAGCCGCCGCCACTTAGGACGGAGCCAATGAAATGATCTTTTACCTGAGTTGGCGTCGCTGTTCGACGTTCCACCTGCAGCATCTGACCGATTTTTTCGTCGAGCGTCATTCGTGAAAGCAGGTCTGTCGCCCGCGTTTCAACAGGCTGTGTCGGATCCTTATAGGGAGGTGCATCGGCATTAGCACTGGCCGAATATAGGGCTGACGTCGAAAATATCAAACTGGCGATCAGTGCTATGCTTAGCAAATTGCGTAATCCACTTGCCATTTTTCTGTTTTTCATAGCAACCTCCTATTGTTGGAAATAGAACTTACTCAAATGCTCTAAATTCCGAAATTGACCACCAGCTTGTCGAGCTTTGTTTCAATGTAACCTTGATATAGCGACCTTCGGTAATCGGGAAGTTGGCTGTCACAACCGGACCCGTTCCTTCGCCGTTCGCCACCGTCTTCCAGCTCACATTTTCGGTTGACATCTCTACAATAAAATCTCTCGCATAATCATCCGTGTTAGGACCGGAATCCATTACAATGTGATTGATCCACTGCTTGGAGCCCATATCGATTGTGAAGGATTGGCCTGGTGCCTGTGCCATGCCACTGCTCCATCGATTCGACGTATCGCCATCCAGAGCGTTATTGGTGAAACCGCCCGACTCCGTCGAAGAAGCATATGCTGTCCAGCCGTTGCGGCTCTTTTCCAGCTCGCCGTAAACTTTAAGTTCAGTGATCGACCACCAATTCGTCGAGTTGCCCGTTTGAACCACCTTCAGATAACGCGCCGTTTGCGGCATGAATTCGGTGAGAAGTGCTGCTTCAGTCCCCGTACCGCTGGACACAGTAGTCCAATTCACCCCATCGTTAGATACCTGGATATCGTAGCCTCGCGGATAGTCGGTCGTGAACGAACCAGCGTCGATCAGTACTCGATTGAACGTCTCCTTTTTTCCAAAGTCCACTTGGTAAGACTGGCCATTCACTTGAGATGTGCCGCTAGCCCACCAGGTTGAAGCATTACCGTCAATACCGTGAGATGGCTCGTTGCCGGCTGTATCAGATGACGACGCTGTTGCCGTCCAGCCCGAATTGTCCAGCGCTGGCACGGAGTAAACGTGGAACTCGGCAATCTGCCACCAGTCTGGAGCGGTTCCTGTCTGCTCCACACGCACATACTGCGCATACTGCGGCGCAAAGGTAATAGCCTGCTTCCAGCCAAAGCCTTGCCCCTCCTTCACCGTCGTCCAGTTTGTACCGTCATTGGATACCTGTACCCGGTAACCTCGCGGGTAATCCCATTTCTCATTGATTCTGGTTTCAAAGGAAACTTGGTCGAATACTTTTTTAGATCCCATGTCGACCTGAAACCATTGACCGTTCTTTTGCGGCACTCCACTGCTCCAGCGCGTCGCGGTGTTCCAGTCAATGGCGTTCACAGCCGCCCCTCCTGATTCCGTTGAGGATGCACTTGCCGTCCAGCCGGTCTGATCGAGCGGTACGGTCGCCATAAACGGTTGACCTTGTGCAAATTTCTTTACTGTATTTATAAAGCTCACGTTCGGCTGGAAATTGTTCGTGCCAAATTGCTGCAACTTCGAGTTGATCGTGGTTGCGCTGTCGTTATTAATGACCGGAATCGGCGAAGGATTGCTGTTATACATTCCCCAATAGCCGCCAATCCCTTCGTTCATATCCCCTCTGACTTTGTAGGTCCAGTTCGTCCATGATCCATGAATTCCGTTCAGTCCGCCCATAAATTTCGACCACACATCATCGTAATGATAGAGCGAATATTCGCCCATAAGGACGGGCACATTCCAGTCGTTCTGTTTGATCGCCATATCGCTGATTTTGTTATCAACCAACGCGCTCTGCGCATTCCAATCCTTGCCATTAGGCATATCGTATGGATGTACCTCGTATATGACATTCGTCCAACCCTTCACACTTGGCGGTACGATGTTCCCCCAATCGAAGAAAGCCGCGATATAAATCGTGTGATCCGGGTCTATTGCGCGGATCGCATCATATACACGATCATAGAATTCTACCTTCTGATGAACATCGTCATTGTCCTCGCCGTAATCGATCAACGGCTCGTTCATAATGTCGAAGCCGGCAATCGTCGGATTGCCTTCGTAACGGGCCGCCATCTCTTCCCAGATGTCAACGACCCAGTCCTGATACGTCGTATTCGTCCAGAATTCGTTCGGGTTCGGTCCAAAACGGCCACAGCTTGCGAACGGGCAGTTTCCGCCTGGTAACGTGTGTAGATCAAGCAGCACATAAATATTCCGCTCAGACGCTTCTGCGACTAGCCAGTCAATTTTCGTCCAAGCGTTCGGTTTCCAAGAGCCATCTTCGTTCAGCAGTTCGTTCCAGCCGATCGGAAGACGAATCAGGTTCAGCCCCATGTCAGAAATGTGGTCCAAATCCACTTCCTGAATCCACGTATCCTGATGTGTCGTCACGAGACTTTCCGCGGTTGCGTTGCCAAACCGTTGTTTGTAGGAGGCGTTCATCGAAAGGTCATCGTTATTAAGAAAAACATTCAATTCGCCGATCGACCACCAATTCGCGGTACTGCCCGTCTGTGTAATTTTGAAGTAACGAGCCGTCACGCCAGGGAAGTTGATTGGCGTCGCTTTGCGTCGCCCTTCGCCGGTTGCGACTGTCGTCCAATTCGTACCATCATGCGAAACTTCCACTTTGAAATTCCGCGGATAATCCTGCTCGGATGTAGAGTTTTTCTCCGAATCCAGAATAATCTGGTTGAACGGGATACTCGCCCCCATGTCGACCTGAAGCCATTGTCCGTTCTTTTGCGCGGCTCCAGTCGTCCAGCGCGTACTAGTATTGCCGTCCTTAATATGGTTCGGCGACGTTCCGGAACCGCTCGTGGAGGCTGTTATATTCCACCCGGTACGCTCTAGCGCGTTGCTCGAGAAGATGGAAATATCCGAGATCGACCACCAGTTGCTGTGGCTACCCGTCTGCACGATACGAATGTACCGCATGTATGTCGACCACCAGAACTCGGCGACAACGATCCTCGAGTTCGCGTTAGCGCTTGCATACTTCGTCCAGTTAACACCGTCGGACGAGCCCAGCACTTCGTAGCTTCTCGGATAATCGCCGCTGGAGGCTGGTCCGGCATCAAAGATAACCTTAGAAACGTCCTGACCATAGCCAAGATCGACTTGAAACCATTGCCCGCCAGACTGCGCGGTCCCGCTGGTCCAACGGGTATTCACATCTCCATCCAATGCATTAGCCGGCGAAGTGCCGGAGCCGCTCGAAGAGGCGGTAGCCGTGAAAGCGGAATTGTTCATGGTTGGATCGGAGAAAACGTTAAACTCCGCGACCGACCATCCATTCGAGCCGGCGCCGGTCAGCTCTACTCGAATGTATTGCGCAACCTGCGGGGCGAAGCGAATAACTGTATTTTGCGCGGTTCCAGTACCGCTCGCCGCATTCCGCCAGGAAGTACCGTCGCCCGAAACGAGCACCTTATAGCTTGCGGGATAATCACCAGTGAACCCTGCGGCATTTACATAAATACGGTTAAAATAGCCTTGGTACCCCATGTTGACTTGGAACCACTGACCGTTCGCCTGGGCAATTCCCGTGCCCCACCGCGTCGTATTGTCGCCGTCAATGGCATTTCCTGCACTGGCACTATTGGTTGATGCCGTAGCGGTCCACCCTGTCCGGTCGAATGCAAACTCACCCGTGGGCGCCATCCAATCCTCAAAAGTGAGCCAGCCGCCTAAATTCGTGCCGCGGAGGTTCATAACCTCCCCGGTACCGTTATTGTTCTTGATGTACTTTCCATCGGTTTTCAAGAAATCACTGGAGTCAAATGCTGCGTGCGCCGTGTCGGGCCGGGCTGCGTCTGCGAATACACCGAGGGCTACAAACATGGATAATAAAGCGCCTAATATCCGTCTTAGGTTTTTCATTATTTACCTCCTGTTTTTAAGGTGAACACCAATCTCGCTCCCTTGGTGCAGCCTTTTTATGGGCATTCCCTCTTTCAGTAATCGTCCTATGTTCATCTACTCCCAATCAATCAGCCGGTGTCAGCAAAATCCACTGCACGTCGATGGGATGTTGTTTCTGCCCCTTCATTTGAATCTTATTTACCCCCTTCTTCCCTTCAATCATGAGAGGTATCCGCACCGTTTCCCATTCGCCCACGGAAGAGGCAACAACCTCGGTCAATTGGTCGTTGATGGAGATCAATTGATTGCCGCCGACCGATCGAAGGCGGTAATCCGCATGGATCACCTGGGCCTCGCGGAGCGTAAAATCATACGACAGCCATTCGTTCTCATGCAGACGAACATACAGCCATTCGTCCGCCTGCCACTCTTCGCCCTTCATATGTTGAAAATTCGGTTTCACCCGATCAACATTGTCGACGAATCGAATGTCCGTCCCATCCCTTTCGCGGAAACCGAGTCCATGCTCGTGTCTCATCTTCACCTCGAAGCTGACGCCTTCACCTCGATAACCGTAAAATATGGCCGGAATCCGAATGGCTGGCCGCCGGAATAATGCATTCACAACTTGTGGCTGATAGTCACAGTTCGACAACTTGAGATTCTCGAGATATTCCCGGAGAATTTGCTCGGACGAAGCCTGACTCGGTTTGGCGCCGCCCTCCAAATATTCGACAAGCGAAGACCAGCCTGCCGGTAAGCGAACAGAATAGGGGGAATTAGTACAATGGAGCTTTTTCCACGTCCAGAAGTTCCAGGAGATGTCATGATCCTCATAAAGTCGGAATGCACCGGTAAACCAATCGCAGTTGTTTTCACCTCCCTCCCCCATAAAAATCGGCGCGTTTAGTTCGTCTCGTTTGTCTAAAAAGGCTTGAATACTTTCCGTGTCCGGGTTGTTCCAGTACTTATGAAATTGCAGCATAACATTATTGTCGGGTATCTCCGTAAAGATCGACCAATCCGTCGCCCAATGAACGCCTTCCAAGATAATCATGTGCCGATCATCGACCTCACGGATCGCCTGAATGATTTTTTGGTAGAGCGGCATGACTTGATCGTTGTATTGGGCGAACCAGTTGGGCAGCGGCTCGTTCAACAAATCATACCCCGCGACAATCCACTCGTCTTTATATCGCTCTGCCAACATCCGCCAGAGCGCGATCGTTATTTGCTGATTCCGCTCATCCATAAACAATTCCGGCTTGTCGTTCTCGGAGTCATCGATATTCGTCCCGGTTTGTCCCCCGGGTGCCCCGTGTAAGTCCAATACGACATAAAGTGAAGCCTCTCGGCACCATGTAATGACACGATCAAGAAGGGCAATATGGCCCTCGTGAAACCGTAACGGCTCCTCGTTCTCCATCAGGAACCTCGCGTTGATCGGCACCCGCACGGAATTGAACCCATCTGCCCGGATCGCTTCGATATCGGCCTTTGCAACATAGTTTTCGTAATAGGACTCCCAGAACGCTGCCGCCCTCTTCGCCCCGACCAAGTCCTGAATCATGCGCTCGATCCGGCGCGGGCGGTCGCCCGCATCCGGAAAACACCACATATACCCTTCAGGCAGAAGCCAACTGCCAAGGCCGACACCTCGGAGCAGCATCTCTTGCCCATCTCCGTTTACAAGCTTTTTGCCTTCCGCTTTAAGAAAACCAGTAACGACCGTCAACCCTTAATCGCCCCCTCCGCGATCCCGCGCAGAATGTACTTTTGCAGCAGCAAATAGAGCACGACAACCGGCAGCATCGTAAGAATTAATGAAGCCAAAATCGCTGACCAGTCATTGTTGTATTCGCCAAACAGCATGTTGGTTGAAATAAGCAGTGTGTAGTAGTCGTCATCGGTCAGCATTAGAAGCGGCAATAGGAAGTCATTCCACATCCACAGTGCGTTCAGGATGGCAACGGTGGCCGTGATTGGCAAGAGCAACGGCAGGATTACAGCGAAGAAGAGTCTAAGCTCCCCGCATCCATCGATGACAGCGGCTTCATCCAGTTCCCGCGGAACCGACTTTACGAAACCGTGATAGAGAAAGATCGCGAGCGCCACGCCGAGCCCCATATAAATGACTCCCAACCCATACGTCGTCCCTTGCACACCAAGATCCTTCGAAATTTTCATCAAGCTAATGACGATAGAATGAAACGGAATAAGCGATGACATCACGAACAATCCGAAAAAGAAACCACTGAGCTTACCGGGGGTGCGAGACATTTTATAGCCCGCCATGGAAGCGAACAGAACGATGCCGACAACACCGATGACGGTTACAACGATCGTGTTTTTAAAGCTGTTCATAAAATCGATCTTCCGATAAGCGTCAGCGTAATTACTGAAATTGATCGAGCTCGGAAACGCCAGAATCTGACTGAGTATCTCGCCATCCGTCTTCAACGAGTTCAGCAAGGCCATATAAATCGGGAACAGTGTAAATATGGCGGCACAGACCAGAATCAGTACGGTAACCGTATTTCCGGCTTTCCGCCGAAGTGATCCGTTTCCTGTCATGCTTCCACCTCTCTTCGCTTCATGACCCACAGCTGGACCAAGGTGATGAGAAGGACAATCAGAAACAGAATAATAGCTTTTGCGCTGGCATATCCGTATCGTTGCTGGTAGCGAAACGCTTCCTCTACAATATTGATCGCAATCACCTGCGTCGAGCGTCCCGGTCCACCACCCGTTAATGCAAACACGGCGTCAAATACCTTAAAGGAAGAGCTTAAGGTCAGGAACACACCGATCGTCAGCGCAGGGTAGATCATGGGGAGCGTAACATGCCGGAAAATTTGAAACGCGTGAGCTCCGTCGATCGCAGCCGCTTCCCGCAGATGCTCTGGAACGCCTTGCAGAGCTGCAATATAGATGACCATCAAATACCCGACGCCGCCCCATAGCGATAAAATAAGAATCGAATAAAACGATAGGCTCGGGTCTCCAATCCAAGATTGGTCAAGAAATGTGAGCCCGGTCGACTCCGCGATCGAAGGCAATACTTTGGTGAAGATAAATACCCACATAAACCCGCCGATGATTAGGCTTAGCATATTTGGCATAAAAAAGATCGTCCGGAACAAAACCTTGCTTTTTCGCCGAGACTCCACAAGTACGGCTAGCAAAAGTGCAAGGGCATTCTGAAGTACGACCATATAAAGAACGAATTTCAAGGTAAACCAGATCGAATCAACAAAGTACTTGTCATCCATCAGCGCCTCGATGTAATTAGCCAAACCTACAAGATCGTAAGATGGATTCAAACCATTCCAGTTCGTCAAGCTATACCATACGCCCCCAAGAGCGGGGGCGATGGTAAATACTACATAAAGCAGCAACGCCGGAAAGACGAAGGCGATCAGTGTCGCCGTTTTCTTGTGTTTTCTCGTCATGAACATGTTTTGTCACTCCCGCTTATCCAAGACATTTACTGCGTGTTCTTGACGGCGGCAGCCCAAGTACGATCCATCGTCTTAATGAATTCTTCCTTGGATAATTCTTTGGTAAAATAGCTTTGCAGCAGTTTCGCCTGCTCGTCGGTTACGCCGTTCGGCAGCTTGAGATCTTGATATGCCTTGCCTTGCTCCACGTATTTGGAAGCTTCGTCGACCCATGGAAATACTTCGTAATGGTGAACCGATGAAACCGGGTTAAACTTTAGCCCTTCGAAGAACGCGGAGGAGTCTTTCTCGTCAAGAATATAGTTGAGCAGGTCGAGCGCCACTTCCTTATTTGGACTTGTCGGTGAGACAACCAAGGACGTGGACGTGGATAGGTTAATCATGGTGCCCGCCGGGTTGTTGCTGACAGGCAGCGGCGCTACACCGAACTCCATCTCGGGGCTGACCTTCAGAATCGTTTCTGCGTTCCAAGGCCCTTGCACCCACATGGCCGCTTTGCCGTTCGCAAAATCTGTAGAACCGGCTTCGTTTCCGACTTCGAACGGCTTCGCCGTACCGTTGGCCATGATAAGATCAATGATGTTGAAAATATCCTGCACGTCCTTGTAGGACGCTTCACCTTTATTCATTTTATCGATCCAGTCAGGATGCTCCGAGGAGACGATGCCGCCCAAGGAAAGCGCTGTCATCAACTGCGGGACCCAAGCCTCTTGAAAGGCCAGCAGGAACGGTTTCACGTTATTGGCTTTCAACTTCTCGACAACCGCCTTCATTTCATCCAGCGTTTGCGGCGGCGTAATACCGTTATCTGCGAAAATTTTCTTGTTGTAGAGATAGCCCCACGACAAGCTCTCCATCGGCAATGCAACGACCTTACCGTCCAAGGTGACCGTGTTCTTCACGCTCTCGTACAACGTGCTAACAAACGGCTGCGAGGAGAGATCCTCGAGATAGCCGGCCTTATTATAGGTTGCTAGATCGTTGGCGTGTACGTCGAAAATATCCGGTGCGTCATTGGACGCAAGCCGGGATTGCAGCACCTGCTTCGCTTGCTCCGGATTCGGCATTTCGAGTTCGATCGTAACATCGATATTTTTCTCCGCCAGCTCTTTTGCCTTGAATTGATCGAAATATTTCTCAAACTGTTCTTTAAAGCGAGGCTGCCCCAACATGACTCTCAGTTCCACCTTCTTCGCGGACTCCTGTGTCCCCGGCTTATTCGCCGTTGTGGAATTCCCGGCTCCGTTCGTGGCAGATGGTGTGTCTCCGCCGTTGCCGCCGGAGCTGCAAGCGGACAATAATATCACCTGCAACGCGGCCACCAGCAGAATATGAAGCGCTTTCTTCATTTCGTTAACCCCCCATAAGGAATGACTACATCTTCAGTATAGAAGAGCCGCTCTGGTCCTTCATTCCCTTCGGTTAGCATCTTTTTATGCAATATATTGATACCGTTTCATTTCTCATGACGTCGTTTAAATTCTCCCGGCGTAATCCCGAATTGCTTCTTGAAGACGCGGTGAAAATATGGCAGTTCCGGATATCCGGTCAACCGGGCCGCATGTTTGATCGAAATCTCCGCTTTCTCAAGTAAATTTTTCGCCTTCTCCATTCGGATCCGGACGATAAAGTCCGAAAGGTTTTCCCCTGTGGTAGACTTAAATGCTCTGCTCAGATGCTCCTTGCTGACGTAGAAATGCTGCGCGATCGACTCCAATGAAATGGGATCTGCATAATGCTTTTCGATGTAGGCGGTCACTCCATCGATCGTTAGGCGCGTTTTACTCTTCTTGCGCGACTGTATCCATTCTATGGCTCTGACGCATAACAAAGAAAGATTGTGCAACGGACGTTCTTTCAAGACCATCGCTTCGTCTTCTCCAAAAACCTCGGAAAGCGAGAAGTGGTGATGATTGTTTAAGAATCGCACGAGGAGCTCCGCGTAATCCTCTTGGATGAGCACCTTCGTCTCGTCGTCTAAGCCGTTCTCAAATTCCTCGGATATGAAATCGTTCAACTGCTCGAAGGCCTGCATGATACCCGGAACGTCCAATTCAATTAAAGAGGCAAGCGCACGTTGCCGCAATATCAAGTAACGGTCGTTTAACGCATCCGATGAGAAGTCGACCGGCGTGATCGACAAAGGGCTAGTCGTCTTTCGGCGCTCCTTAAGCTCCTCTCTGCATTTCCGTAACGCCTCGTTTAACTCCGCCTCATCGAACGGCTTAAGCAAATAATCCAAGGCTCGTGAGGCAATAGCCTGCTTTAAATAAACAAAATCATCATACCCGCTCATTACGATAATTTTGATCGAGGGGAAGTCCGTGTTTATTCGCTTCAGCAATTCAATTCCATCGATGGCTGGCATCCTCATATCCGTAATGACGATGTCGGGATTAAGCTCGGTAATCAAACGAAGCCCTGTCTTCCCATCCTCCGCTTCGCCAACGACACTTAATTCTAACGAGTCCCAGGCACCTAGTGATTTTACGACTTCTCGGGCCCATGGCTCGTCGTCAATAATTAACACATTAAACATGCTCGGCTCCCTCCCCTGGCTTCGGCAATTTCATCACAATTAACGTTCCTGCGCCTAATCGACTGTATATCTGCAACCCGGTCCCGCCGAAGTGCAGCTTTACCCTTGAATCCACATTTCCAAGCCCGATACCCTTCTGCATTCTCGGTCTTTCCGATTCATTTTCTTTCGATGTTTTGCCGGAGGGGCCGCTTTGCAGCTCCTCGCGTATCGCTCGCAGGCGAGCCTCATCCATCCCAACGCCGTCATCCTTTACAAGGATAGCAATCCTTCCTCTTACCGAACGAATACGAATGTCGACACTCCACTGCCCTTCTTTCGGCTGCAATCCGTGTTCAAAGGCGTTCTCAACAAGCGGCTGCAAGGTAAAGCGCGGCAAAAAAAGACGAGGCAGCGGTTCTTCGGTATCGATCCGTACGATGCACCTTCCCATAAAACGTTGCTCTTGGATATACAAGTAATTGCGCACATGCTTTACTTCGTCTTCCAGAAGAGCTATCTTGTCCCCCGTACTAATCGAATAACGGAGCAGGTCGCCGATTCCCTTCGTGATCTTGTATATTTCCGGGACCTTCTTGGTGAGCGCGATACCCCCGATTAGGTTCAACGTATTATTGAGAAAATGCGGGTTGATTTGGGCTTGCAGCGCCATAAGCTGCGCTTCCTTCACCTCAATCTCCCTTACGTATTCATTCTCGATGAGCTCCTTCATTCTTCTCATCATCGAGTTGTATCCGTGCTCGAGCAGGCCAATTTCGTCGCGGCTCTTCACCGATTTGAATTCAAGCTGATGGATCGGCGTCTTGCGCATCGTCCGTGCCAAACTGACGATCGGACGAGTGATACGCAGGGAGAAGACGATCGATGCGGCAGCCGCAAGCCCCGCGAATAAAAGGCCTGACAGTATGCCCGCCCTTACAGTATCGTTCGCGCTTTCTGACACCGTAGATTTTGGCACAGCCTTAATAAGTGTTAACGCGCCATGGCCGACTTGCCTCGAGAATAGCAGATAGTCATCTGTCTCCTGGAACTCCTTACTACTCTGTAAAAATTGTCGATATAAGTGAATCATACGCTCGTCGCGGATGGCCGTTGATCCCTTCAGAAGTTCGCCGGTATCGTTCAACAGGAAAACGGGGTGATCCACTTCAGTACCGAGAATAGCACTTAATTCTGCCCAAACCTTTTCGTTGATACGTACAGCAACGCCACCTAAAAGGGCCCGATCTTCAAATCGATTTAAGCTATGAAAGGCATAGATATGATCGCCTGCCTGCTTGAAATAGAGACTAACTGGTTTGTCAAGCATTCGGTTCCACGGCCCCTCTTTGATATCAAAGGAATAGCTCAGCCCGCTTACCGCAAAATTGACCATATATACGCGTTTATTACCATGTGTATATAGTGACAGCTCGTTAATCTTTCTCGAATTTTCGTAGAATGTAGACGTCAATGTATTTTGAATGTATCGCTGGTTTCGAAACTGGGCGGCCGCGCCCTGATTTTCCACCATCGTTAAACTGTTCATCAACGGCTCATTGATTTGCAGGGAATAAAATAAAACGTTGATTTGAGAAACCAGTTCGTTCAAATACTGCTCCGCCCAACCCATGCGTGAGGCATTAGCCTCAATTATCTCTTTCTCAACCGAGCTTCGCGTATTATTCGTAGCAATAAGAGTTACAATCAAGACCGGGACCGACGTGAGACAAATCATGAGGACCATAAGACGATATCGAATGCTTGTAAAAATCGACACGCCCCCCCACCCCCTTCACTATTATTTTCTTTTGTTAGCGCTTACATTTTTGTGAAACAAATTTACGACTCCCCTCTCTTTTCCAAGTGTAAGAGGTAAACCTGGAATTCACAATAGGTTCTATTAGCGAAAGTATTTGGATTATATTGATCAGACAGAGGTATTATTCATTTTAAAAAAGGCGCAAAAAATATGAGCCAACAACAAATTAAAAAAATTAGGAATACCTATATAAAGAAAAGTAAAATTAAAAAGACATAGGTGCCCTACCTAATTGGTATGGGCTATCCTTATGCCTGTTTGAAAGTACCTTTGCGTTGCAAATAACCGAATCATTAATAATCGATAGTCTATAGCCCTTAGCTTTTAATTAATTTCAATGCTTGATTTAAATCTATATCTTCTTCAATATGTTTAGGTGTCCATTTTATATATATATGAGGCTGAATTCCTTTTCCGTGTATTGGGTCTATTTCTGTTTTCCGTTCAAGTCTTGATATTGGATAATATAGAGAAAACTGATTGTCCCAATTGACACTAACTAAGTCGCTATAATCATTTAGTCCCATGGTAGCACGTCCTACTATTGTTACTTTGGATGATTCTTTACAAACCTCCACAAGTTCCTCTCCAGCACTTGCACAATAACAGTCCGATAAAATAATTACATTTTTTGGATTATCCTCTCCCTCAAAATTGTTTTCTACTTCTGCAATATATTCCGAAAAGTCAAAAGCAACAAACCCTTGATTTTGATATGTCTTAAATTGATTTTCAGCAAACTCTAACATTTTAAGAGTATCTCCATTATCTGTTGAATTTCGAACTTCCTCGACCAGTTTTAAAAATAGTTCCACATTGCGGTCAGAACAATTAAATTCTCGTACTTTAAAATCAGAACTTGGTTTTTCTCCTTTTTTAAAGATATATCTCAATAAAGAAGAAAAAGCATGAGCATTCCCTCCACGATTACTCCGGACATCAATAATTAAATTTTCACTTTCAAGCAGGTCATCCTTATGTTTTTCAATTAGATTCATTATTCTATCGGGATCTCTAAAATCAGAAAAAGTTAATAATAAAGTGTTTTCATTGATAAAATGCATAGCATAAGTTGACTTTTTAGGAGTTCGTTCGTATAAACTTAATTCCAGTTTAACTAAATCTTCATTCTCATTAATAAGCTCAAAATATTTAGCTTTGTTCATTATATCTTCCCATTCTTCTCTCTCAGGATGAGATTCTCTAAGCATTTCACGGTGCAGTTTTCTTATCGAAGAAATGGATTGTCCGTCAATAGAAACAATTTTTGCCCCTTTTCCAAATCTGTTCTCTTCATAAACCTCTGTTACATATAATGCGTCTTCGTAATTCCTTATAGAAAAACCACAAGTTTTAGCTTCTACCTTTTCTGAATTATGTAAGTGAAAATACATATGACGATCTTTGAAACTAATAAGATATTCATTCACAATTTCAGTAAACAGTTGCGGTGTCATTAATTCACTGGTTTCAAGGCACTCTATTTTTTGGGTAAAATAATCAGGATTATCCCAACCTTTTTTTTCCTCATACCCTGCATAATCCTGATGCATGATAGATACTATCTCAGCAAATACATTTACGTATTCCAAATTTTGTTTCCCCTCCAAATCTTTATTGGCTAAATATCTTTCAACCAAATAGTTTAGTAGCGCTCGAGTATTTTGCGATCTCTTTCCGGCCTCAACCTTTCATCAAGTTCCTGTAAATCCTTGTTTAGTCTTAGCTTGTTCGAAGTATGTGGATAACCATTATTTACATATAGAGGAAAGTAGTTTGATCATTGACTTTCGAGGACAAAATTTAACGATCATCGGTTCAAACTCACCGTTACGGTCGCGAGGCACCTGAATTTCTTGTTCACCATATTCGCTGGTAATCTTCTTCTTGCTTTTACTGTTGTGGCTGTTTGTCGTCTGCATGTTAGAAACGTCATGTTTAGCATAACCCAACTATTGATCAAGTTCCGCCTCTAGCATTTCTTGTAGTGTTTCGGCAAACAACTCTTTCAGGGCAGACTGCACATCCGCCATTGTTTTCAAATTGTGGAGGACTTGCTGTTACCTTTTCTATTTCACTAAGATTACCTTGTTATATTCCAAATCCTTCTAAAAATTTAACTTAGCTTAAATTAAGTAATTTCGAAAAACCTTTATTTTTTCTCCGATCATAATGGCTCATCCTTTCTATCTATCCCCAGCTAATGGTGAATAATCCTTATCGAAAGTGATTTTTCCTCCGGTTTGTCCGAGCCTAAGATATAAAACTTTACCCGGTGTAAAAGTATACTTTTTTTGATTCATCTTCAATATTTTAAAGCTGATGTATAAACCAAATGGCATCGAACCACTTGTACTACAAGGGATTTGATGCCATTTGGTTGTCTCATTTTGATGTTATAACCTGTCTCAAACCTAATCAGTCTCACTTTACGTTATAACTGACAACGGGAATTATTTATGTTTGAAAAATGCCGCTGTCGCATCGCCTCATACAGCAGCACCGAAGCAGCCATCGCTACGTTCAGTGACTCCGCTTTCCCGCGCATCGGGATGATGAGGCCATCGTCCATTAACTCCCGGACTTCGCTGCTCAGGCCGCCCCCTTCGCTGCCGAACAGCAGCCACACCGGGCCGGTGAAATCATAGGCGAAGCAGTTCGCCGCCGCCTGCAGACTCGTCCCGGCCAGCCGAATGCCGCGCGCCTTCGCTTGCGGCAAAACCTCCCCCAACTTGCCGTTCACCACCGGCAAGTGAAAGAGCGAGCCCATCGTCGCACGGATGACTTTGGGCCCGTAAATGTCGGCGCAGCCCGCGCCGACGATCACCCCATCCGCACCGACCGCGTCGGCGCTGCGAATAATCGTCCCGACGTTGCCGGGATCCTGCACACCGTCGAGCACGACGACCAAGCTCCGCTCCTTGTCCAGGAGCGGCTGCACCATCCCGTGGTCTTTCCGAACGACCGCGAACACCGGTTGCGGCGTCTTCGTATCGCTGCATTTGCTGATGACGGCGGAGGATACGCCGACCCATTCCACATCAATACCCGCGGAGGCAGCCTCGTGAAGTTCAGACGGAATGCCACCCTCCACCTCATAGCACACGCATTCAATATCGGCGCGTGCGAGTAGCGCCTCCTTCACCAAATGAATCCCCTCGATGAGGTATTTATACTGCTTGTCCCTATTTTTCTTCTCAAGCAGTCCGGCCCATTCCTTAACCCTGGAATTCTGCGGAGACAATATTTCCATGTATCGGCTCATCCTTATTTTCTAGATAATTAGGTATTACGAATCCTGATAAGCAAGCTCAAGCTTGGTCAAATCGCTGGTCTCCCCGACAATAACGAGAATGTCCTCCTCTGTCAACCGATCCGTTGAAGCCGGAGAAATATTCATTTTATTTCCTCGCTTAATCGCCATAACGTTGCAGCCAAAGCGGACTCGAATTTCAAGCTCCTTCAGATTTTTGCCATACATGGCCTTAGGAACCTTCATCTCAACAATGCTGTATTCTTCGGACAGTTCAATGTAATCGAGAATGTTCGGAGAAATTAGATGGTGAGCGACACGCAAGCCCATATCTCTTTCCGGATAAATGACCTTATCCGCCCCGATCTTCTGAAGCACCTTTCCGTGCAGCTCATTCTGGGCCTTGACGACGATGAGCGGTCCATCCATGTCTTTGAGAATCAGCGTCGTTAAAATACTGGCTTGTATATCTTTCCCTATCGCCACAACGACGACATCAAAGTTGCGAATACCCAGTGACCGAAGCGCCTCTTCATCGGTCGAATCAGCCGATACGGCATGGGTCACCATATTGGATATGGCCTGCGTACGCTGTTCATCCGAATCGATGGCCAGAACGTCAAACCCCATACTGCTAAGCCCATTGGCTACGCTGGTACCGAAACGGCCCATCCCAATGACAGCAAATTGTTTTTTGTCTTTATGTGCCATATTGTCACCACCCGAGACATTTTCATTTGATTTAGTATACCACAATCCCCACTAAACTTGAATTTTCGCCAGGCTCTACGGGTACATTAAAACCAGTCAAGTTCAGATATCAAGGAGGAAAACGTTCATGCCTACGATTACGATGACGTTGCGCCAGGCGGTTATGCACAAGATAAGTGGTCAGGATGAGCAGGGACTGCGGGACATGATTGAAGGCTCCATCGATGCACAGGAGGCCGCTCTACCTGGACTTGGAACCGTATTTGAGGTGATTTGGAAAAATATCGATGCCTCTAAGCAAAACGAGTTAATTTCGGTACTTAAAACGCAAGTTGATGCAATGCATCTAAAATCTCCAAAATGAGCCCATTATGAAACAATAAGCCTTCTTGTTCACGCCGCGGGCGACAGAACATGAAGGCTTGTTCTTTGATTTACTCCTCGATCCTTGTGATATTTTCTCTATATCACTTAAGGTGCTGTTTCCAGGAATTTAGCATCCGGATTTTTCTCCACTGCTGTCCGCATGGCATACTCATTTTCGAACAAGGCAACATAATTGCCCTTCTTATCCTTTACGAGCGTGGAGTTGATGCGGAATTTGGACGGGTCGATTTTTTCAGCAACGATCCAGCGTGCAAATTGGAAAGGCATCCGCTGCAGCTGTACGTCAACGCCGTACTCACCCTTCATCCGGTACTCAAACACTTCGAACTGCAGCTGACCGACCACGCCAAGCAGAGTGTCCTCAAATCCGACAGTCGTGAATACCTGGATTGTCCCTTCTTCGGTCAACTGATCGATCCCTTTTTGATATTGCTTATGCTTCAGGGCGTTTTTCACCGTAACCTTAGCAAAAATTTCCGGGGAAAATGTCGGCAGCTCGTCAAACTCGAAGCTTTGTCCTTCCACCAAGGAATCACCGATACGGAAAATCCCCGGGTCGAATAGACCGATAATGTCGCCGGCATAAGCCTCCTCGACAATGTCCCGGTCCTGTGCCAAAAACTGCTGCGGCTGGGCCAGCTTAATGTCTTTCCCCGCACGCACATGCTTCACCGTCATCCCGCGCTGGAACTTCCCGGATACGATACGCAGGAACGCAATCCGGTCGCGGTGAGCCGGGTTCATATTCGCTTGGATTTTGAAAACATACCCCGAGAACTTCTCGTTTGTCGGCTCTACATCTCCCGCCGTGCTGCGACGTGGTTCAGGCTTAGGCGCAAGCTGAAGGAAGTTCTCCAGGAAGGTCTGCACACCGAAATTGTTTACGGCACTGCCGAAAAACACCGGCGTAAGTTCCCCGTTTTTCACCTTCTCCAGATCAAACGGGTCCCCGGCAACATCAAGCAGCTCCAAATCCTGACACAGTTGATCATGAAGGTAGTCGCCAGACATTTCCCGAATAACCGGGTCTTGATAGCCATCAACCTTTTTGACCTGAATCGTGGAATGATCGTCCCCTTGGAACAGCTCCACCTGATTTTTCATCCGGTCATAGACGCCACACAGCTCGCGTCCCATCCCGATCGGCCAGTTCATCGGCACGGAGCGAATGCCCAGCACCTGTTCGATTTCCTCCATCAGCTCAAACGGATTCCGGCCTTCCCGGTCCAGTTTGTTAATAAACGTAAAGATCGGAATGCCTCGCTTCGCGCACACCTGGAACAACTTGATCGTTTGCGCTTCGACCCCTTTGGCGACGTCGATCAGCATCACGGCGCTGTCGGCGGCCGTAAGTGTCCGGTAAGTATCCTCACTGAAGTCTTGGTGACCCGGGGTATCCAAAATATTAATACGGTGTCCGTTATAATCAAATTGCATGACGGAGGAAGTGACGGAAATCCCCCGTTGCTTCTCTATTTCCATCCAGTCACTAGTAGCGTGTTTGCTTGCTTTGCGGGCTTTAACCGTCCCGGCTAGGCGAATGGCTCCACCAAACAGCAGCAATTTTTCGGTTAACGTCGTTTTCCCGGCGTCCGGGTGGGAAATGATCGCAAACGTACGCCGTTTGTCCACTTCCTGCTGAAGCGCCTGTTCCAATGCTTTGCTCATGCTCACATTCCTCTCGTTCCACAAATTCACGTTTTATATTGTAACATATTTTGTTCCCTTTTTACGCAAAAACACCTCACGGCCATGAAGGACATGAAGGTGTTTAAGATTTCTATACTATATTCAATGGCTAGACCCGGCGGTCCTCTAAAGACACCCCGGCACTTCAATTTAATTGGGAGTAACCCAAACCACGTCATCTTCCTCTTGACCGTTCACAGGCCACCAGTGGAAACCGTCCTTGGCTAACAGCTCGTCAGCCTCTTTGGGTCCCCAAGACCCGGCAGGATACAAGCTGATATCCGAAGGATTTTGCGCCCATGCCGAAGCGATGCGGTCAACGAATGCCCAAGCGGTAGCTACCTCATCCCAGCGAGTGAAGTAGGTGGAATCACCTTGAGCGGCATCATGAATTAGTCGTTCATAAGCTTCAGGAGAGTTAATCCCCACTAAGCAGCTTTGGCAAAATTCCATCGCCAGCGGTTCGATTTGCGATTCCGATCCCGGCTTCTTGGCATTGATCTTAATATAAATGCCTTCCATCGGGTTAACCCGAATAACAAGCAGGTTCGGCTCCAGCGTATGTTTCTGACCAAGGTACACATTTGTTGGCATTTGTTTGAATTCTACAACTACCTCTGTCGTCTTGACAGGAAGTCGTTTCCCGGTCCGAATATAGAATGGAACACCGGCCCAGCGGAAATTGTCAACAAACACTTTAGCCGCAAAATACGTTTCCGTATTGGAGTTTGGATCCACCTTGTCTTCCTCGCGGTATCCGCGCAGCTTCTTGCCCTTGCTTTCTCCAACCGTATATTGACCGCGAACGACATTCTCCTTAACATCCTGTGCCGATTCGTAAGGACGAAGCGAGCGAAGCACCTTGACCTTCTCGTCCCGGATATCTTCCGGGTACAGTCTGCTAGGCGGCTCCATGGCAATCATCGTGAGCATTTGCAGCATATGGTTTTGTCCCATATCCCGCAGCGCGCCGGCATGATCGTAATAACCGCCGCGTTCTTCAACGCCGACGGTTTCGCTCAGCGTAATTTGAATGTTGGAAATATGCTTATTGTTCCACAGCGGCTCAAAGAAGGCGTTGGCAAACCGAATGACTTCGATATTTTGCACCATTTCTTTGCCAAGGTAGTGGTCAATCCGGTAAATCTCTTCTTCCTTGAACACCTGACTCAGCTCTTCGTTCAGCTTTTGGGCTGACAGCAAGTCGTAGCCGAACGGCTTTTCGATGACCAAACGGTGCCAACCGGCACTGCTGAGCATACCGCCCTTCTGCAGGTTGAACGAAACACTTCCGAATAATTCTGGCGCGAGAGCCAAGTAGAACAAACGGTTACCAGGGATGTCGAAACGAGATTCCACCGATTCGGTTAGTTCTCTCAGTTCACGGTATCCGTCCACATTGTTGATATCTAATGATTTATAGGCAAAATGCTCGGCAAAACGTTCCCAATTTCCGGAATCATCTACTTTATAACGACAAAATTCCTCAATGGAACGATAAATGTCGTCTCGGAATTCCTCCTGAGTCCGCGGGCGCCGCGCCACGCCGATCACTGCAAAATCTTCAGACAATTTGCCCTCGCGATATAATGAATAGATGGCGGGAAAGAGCTTACGGCGTGCCAAATCTCCGGTTGCTCCGAAAATAAAAAATACCGCCCCTGGTGTAGGAAGTGGTTCTTGATTTTGATTTTCAGCCATGGCTCCTCATTCTTTCTATAGTAATATTGTCATTTACATTCTATTTCCCATCAAGGCCATATCTTTACACGGCATCACGGGATGTGATGCCATTTTAGCACATTCCCTAAAAGGATGCCATCACATTAATATCAAAAAATGTTATGTTTTCAGAAACTTCATCTAATATTTATCAAATTTTCATATTACGACAAATAAGGCTCCTAATCTAGTTTAACCATTTTGGAGTGCCTTAAATCGAGGAATTTCTCATATTATGGATTTTAGTACTCAACGGTTAACAGCGGGGAACCGATCGATATTTCACTTTGACCCGTATCGCTGCTCCGATGAATCGCCATCTGAAGGGCAACCTGATGGTTTCCGCTAGCTATGGCAATAGGCAATCCTGCAGTCACATAGGTTTGACTTACTGTATTTTCGTCCGAAAAGCCTTCCACTCGCTTAAGTGCTATTTCTCCTTTTAGCTCTTGCTCCAGAGCCAGCAGGTCGGCGGACAATGCCTCTGAGTTCGTAGCACCAACGCTCTGCGCTCCGCCTTGTCCAAATGCTTTAATTCCTTGAAGAGCAACGTTCCATGCTGCCGTGACACCTTCATCAATAAGCGAACTCCCTGCCAAATCTTGCGCTGTAGCAATGTCATTTACCGGTTTTGAACTATTTGCTTCAAGCCGGAGAACAACATAGTACACTCCTGCACCCCTGCCTGTAACCGATAATTCGCTTACCATCCCCTCAAATTGTCCTTTTGTGCTGTATACTTCATGGTCTTGAATCATCGTCTTTACTGGTGCAGGCAATCCAAGCCGCGAGCTGAGGACGCCGGCGGCCTCCACCGGAGAAAGCAGCGTGTTCCATTCGCCCTGCCATTTGATCGTCGTTTGATATGGGCCTTGGATCGCTTTTTCTGCAATAGAAATCACCTTTTGGAGCTGTTCATGAGCCAGCTGTACAGGATCTGTATGTATCTCCTGTTCATTTCCCTTGTTTGTCATACCAAGCAGTATGATAAAACATACGATTAAAATTAGTCCAGAACTCCACAGCTTCCATATCCGCATTTCTCATGGCCTCCGTTCAAATCTATCAATCTATGAACAGAATGCCCGAAAGGCGCTTAAAATATACTCCCTCTCTCACCATCCACCGCTAAATGTATATAGTGCAGCTATTTTCGCGCAAATTCTGAACTTTCGAAATTTAATTGCAAAAACTGCATCTAAAATGGGGCAATTTCACTAGCCAGGTTATTTTGCTCTTAATAACTGCATTTTTTACATTTAAATGTTCGATAGTTTCAATAAGGCGAGGTTTAAATGTACAAAGTACATTTAGTAAGTTTGCAGTAACAATAAGGATGATCATTACGGAAACTGAGCCCAGGATGCAGGTGTTACATTCCGCGTAGATTTAAATAGAGTTCTAGTATACGCGCATGCGTGCCTCTTGGCACCCCGAGTAAAAAAAAGACGGAGTGCTATCACTCCGCCAAGCCGTTCTTATATGCGTAAATTGCCGCTTGCGTGCGATCCTCTACGCCTAATTTTGCCAAGATGTTCGTTACATGGAACTTTACGGTCTTGATTCCGATAATCAATTCATCCGCAATATCCTGATTCGATTTCCCTTGGGCCAGCAACCGCAGCACATCCATCTCTCGTTCGGTAAGATCCTCATGCGCCGGGGCTTCCGCTTTTGGCTGACGAAACCGGTTCATCATTTTCGACGCCACCTGCGATTCCAAAACAGATTGGCCGCGAACCGCCGCCCGAATGGCTTCGGCAATCTCTGAGGCGCGAGAGGTTTTCAGCAAATAGCTGAATGCTCCAGCCTCGATGACAGGATACATTTTCTCATCGTCTAAATAACTGGTAAGTACGATCACTTTAGCCTCCGGCTGAAGCTTGAGTAGCTCCCTTGTCGCCTCAATGCCGTCCATCCCTTCCATCACTAAATCCATCAGCACCACGTCAGGTTTATACTCCTGTGCGAGCCTGATTCCCTCTTCACCACTGCTAGCCTCACCTACGACCTCAATCCCGTCCTCGGTACCAAGCACTGCCGCCAAACCAATCCTCACCATCTCATGGTCATCCACAAGCAGCACTTTAATCTCCTTGTCTATCTCCATAGCCGTCATCCCCTCCGCTTTCCTCTTTCATGACAGGTACAGTAATTTCAATCCGCGTTCCCTTCCCGGGAGCGGTGATGATTTGTATCGAGCCGCCGATTTCAACCACACGTTCCTGCATCGTAGATAAACCATATGAAGCCTGCTTTTTCTCATCCATTTGGAAGCCAATCCCGTTATCCTTCAAAGATACTTTCACCGCCTCACCACGCCTATGAATCCGAATTTCCATCTTATCCGCTTTCGCATGGCGAAGTGTATTGGACATTGCTTCCTGAATGATTCGAAACAGATGATTTTCAATTCCTTTCCCCAGACTGAGCTCATCGTCCATCTCCAGCGCCAGCTCCATCGGCACCTTCGTTTTCAATTCTCTCACGAGATCTAGCAAGCCTTGCGCGAGCTGCTTGCCCTCCAAATAGACCGGCCGCAAATGAAGCAATAAAGCGCGCATTTCCGACTGAGCTACCGAGGCCATCTCCTCGATGAGTTCAACTTGCCGCTGCGCTCTGTCAAAATCTTTTTCAAGCGTTCGCCCTACTGCTGTTGCCGTCATCGAAATTGCAAACAGCTGCTGGGAAACCGCATCATGCAATTCCCGAGCGAGTCGCTGCCGCTCCTCAATTATGGCAGATACTCTGGCCTGCTCGGCCAATTGGGCGTTATGGGTCGATAAACGTTGAAGAGAGGATACCTGCTCCTCCCAACGTTTCCCTATGCGTTCCAACTGCTCGGCCAACCGACCGATCTCATCCTCCCCAAGCTTGGGGACTGTACCGGTTTGATTGCCCTTTTCCCACTGCAGGAGCGCATCTCGCAATTCATCAATTTTACGTTTAGAACGATAGGCTTGGCTAAAGCCATAGGCCGCTCCAATCCCGATGAGCAACGTTGCCAGTGTAACTCCAGCTTTAATACCTGTTCTCCAAGAAGCAAGGGGATGAAAATAACCGTATGTATAAAACACATAAAAAGTCACTGCCATCGTAATGACTGACAGGAGAATTCCTCCACGCATGCTGCGCGATACCATATTACTGGGCTTTCTATTTCTCATGCGGGCATCTCCTCCTGTCTTAAGTTAAGCGTATATCGACATCTCCTACAAGGTAGGAAATCATAATTTTCACTTTTTGTTCACGGAGTTCATAGTTCGGCGATTTCCAATACAGCCGATTCAGCATCCCCGTCTCTTTGTCCTTGCCAAAATCGATTTGTCCAAACATAACGAATGCTTCTATCTCAACGCCGTAATCTTCCGGCACGACAAGATCAATATCGCCAACAATCCCCTGGAACATCAGAATCGTGTTTTGTCCTTCGGCAATGGCGAGTGATAAATCAATGTCCAGCTCCCCGAATACATGCCACATGCTCGTATTTCTGAGAGACCAAGGATCGAGGTCCCAATGAATGCTGGAAGTAATGTTTTGCTTTTGGATAAAGTTGCCCTCAGGCCGGGTCTTTCTAATTTTTGCGTAATACCATCCGAGAGAAATCATCAGGACCGCGATGACCAACATGAAATGTTCCAGGAGGATCATGCCCCCTCCAATGGCCATCAGGATGTAGCCGGTTTTGACCTGCTCCCCTTGGCGAATTTTCACAATTCCGAATGCAATTAAAAAGAGGGCGACAATGGTGAAGAAACTCAGCCATTTTCCGACGAGCATCAATACCCCAATTCCAATCAAAGCGATGGCTAAGAACCTTTTATGCTTATCCATGTCGCACCTCCTTGACAGGTTCATAGAATTGGAAAAGCCATAACGGTATGGGAGTCCATACCGTATGGCTTGACCGTTATATAGCATACCACATTGTCCAGATTACGTGTAGCGTTATTCAGCTTTCTCCTCGTGGCTTGCAGGGGCATTCAATTTAGATTTCAGAGCTTCAAGCTGAGCATCCACTTTGAGCTTCTTCTCGGCTTCCTCTGGGCTGATGTAAGTACTTGAAGTTCCGCGGAATACCGTGCCGGATACTTCGGCTTCAGCTTCCATTTGCATAATTTTTTCTTCCATACGGTGGAAGCCGAGCGATGCGTTGCCGCTTTCGATCGTATGCAGGCTGCTGATTTGGGACATTTGTTTTCTAGCCTTAGCCATTTGTGCCCGGCTGACCAACTCATTGCGTTTATTCCGCAGTTTGTAGAACTCGTCTTTCATTTCATGCAATTGCTGTTTCAGTTCTGCCGCTTGCGCTTCCGATTGAGCGTGCAAGTCTTTGAACTCGGCTTGTTTTTGATCATAGTAGATCTTTTCTTCCAGCATTTTGCGAGCTACTTCTTCTTGACCGTTTTTGAGTGCAACTTCAGCTTGTGCTTCCCGTTGTGCGGAAATGCGTACAGCTTCGTCCAAACGCTGCTTCATTCTACGTTCGTTAGCCATTTGTTTCGCTACTGTAACTTCCGCGTCACGGATTTCAGCCTCCATATCGCGGAGATACTGATTCAGCATGACAATCGGGTCTTCCACCTTATCGAGCACATCGTTAACTGACGCTTTAGTGATATCCTTAATTCTTTTAAATACTCCCATTTTTTACACTTCTCCCTTCTCATAGTTAGAAAGCTTTTTGCGCAACTCTTCCAATTCTTTTTTCATTGCCTTTTTTTCAATATCTTCCATCATGGAATCCAAGTTTGATGTTTCATTAGTACCAAAGCTGGAGCCCGGAGCACCCGTACCATATTGCGATTGCGGCGGCCGGCTTCCGTAAGGATTGCCGTTAGTGTTACCGTAAGGAGGCCGCGTACCAAACCGAGGATCATTATAATAATCGTTTGGTTTTGGACCGTAGGATGAGTTGTAGCCGCCTCCTGGCCACCCACCGTTATAATATGGATCTTGCGGTGGATAAGGCTCCTTAGAGATCACAAGCGCCGCAATGAAGTAGATGAAAATCGTCGTTCCGCCAGTTACTGGGATACTGATCAAAGCTAACAAGCGTAGTGCTACGGTACTGATACCGAAGTATTCACCGAGGCCGCCGATCAAACCGCTAATCCATTTATCCCTTCTGGACCGATATAGTCTGTTGCCCATTCATTACTCCCCCTCTTGTTTATTCAGCTTCTGCTTCAAACGGGAGAGCTCCTGTTCCAAAGTTGATTGAATCACGGACCCTGCCTGATTGACGAAATCCTGACCTGTCCGTCGTAATTCCCGAAGACTGCGAGCTTCCCATTCCATATCGGAAACCCGATCTTCTAGTCGGTTGAACATTTTCGGAACATCCGGCACGCCATATTCGCTCATCCGCTGGTTCATTCGTTGCTGCAAACGGAGCGTCTCCATTCTTGCGAAGTAATACTGCCGTTTGCTGTATACTACCTGATATTCGGTTTTCAGTTCATTTAATTGGCTCTCCAGCTCTTGGAGTGACTCCAAGCTTTGAGAATAGAGGTCCGAATACTGTTCGAATTTCTCCTCATACAGCATCTTCTCCTGTACTGCTAGCTTAGCAAGATTATCTTCCCCAGCCTTAAGTGCCATTAAAGCTTGTTCTTCCCGTTTATCACGCATCAACTTGGCTTGGTCTAATTGTTGTTTCAACTGCTTGGCGTGTCCGGAATAATGGTAATGCAGCTTCTCAGCTTCTGCTATTTCTTGACGAGTCTCAATCAGAAACTGGTCAATCAAGCGTACCGGATCTTGAGACTGCTCAAGTCGTTCATTCAAAGTCGCTACCGTAATATCTCGTACCCGACGAAATACACTCATGAGTTACCCTTCCCTCCTAAACTTAGGATCTTTGATTTCTAGTTGTGATGTATGGTATTAATAGCTCCGTCTTCCTCTAAGCGTTGAGACGCCGTACGCGATCAATCCGATACCAATTGCCGGAACGATCAACCAGGCGAGCTTGGAGATCAGGGCCATCACCCCGAAGAAGAGCACGATCCATCCAAAAAATGCGTTGCCCCGGCGAATGCCGTAATATCCAAGACCGACCATCACGAGTGCAACTATCAGTCCGAACAAGCTGCCCAGGAACGGGGTAAGTTTACCCAGCAAAATCAAAACACCCAATGTAATAAGGATCAACGCGAAACCACTTGAACGATTTGTTTTCATTGTTTTCACCGCCTCTCTTTTGTATCAACCTTATGTCTATATTCTAGGAGAATTCCGCGCTTTCCAAAACAGACTGGGGACGGTTTTTGTTCCTAGACCAAAGTCGAGGTACCTCTCAGCCTTAAGGTAGAACGGGGGCATGTTATTTCTGGCTTAGGTTCTTTACATTTTAAAAACTCAATAATATAATGATAAAAGCAGTACAATACAATAGAAAATGACAGTAAACGGAGGAGCCTGCCATGTAGCGGGCTCTTTTTGCCTTTTTTTAGCCTTATTAGGTATTTTTCCGCCCCTGCATGGCAATCTATAGCTATCTTCGTGTCATGGAGAACACAGAGGAGGAAAATACTTTGGAGCAACAAGCAATCTGGGCGATCGGTATTTTTTTGCTGACATACGCGCTTATCATTTCCGAAAAGATCCATCGGACACTGCTCGCTATGGTCGGTGGTGTACTTATGGTCGTTCTGGGTATTATTGACCAGGAATCCGCCATTCACCACATCGATTTCAACACGCTTGGACTACTGATCGGAATGATGATTATCGTAAATACAACAGCAGAAACTGGACTATTCAACTACATCGGGATTTGGACAGCGCGCAAAGCAAAGGGAAATCCGGTCACGATTCTGTGGCTGCTATCTTTAATTACGGCGATTGGTTCCGCTTTTTTGGACAATGTGACTACGATTATTTTGATGGTCCCTGTAGCCTTCAGTATCACTCGGCAATTAAAGGTAAGATCATTTCCTTATATTTTTTCGCTGATCATTGCCTCAAACATTGGAGGGACGGCTACGTTAATCGGGGATCCTCCGAATATTATGATCGGAAGTGCTGTTAAAGAGCTTACTTTCGTGGCATTCCTGCAGAACCTGGCGCCTATTGCCATATTGATTCTGGCGGTCACATTGCCGATCTTTATCGCTCTTTTCCGTAAAAGTCTGAAAACAGATTCTAAACATCGTCAATCCTTGATGAACACGAGCTTAAAAGGGTTGATTACAGACCAAAAGCTTCTGGTGAAATGTTTGATTATTTTGGGCCTTACTCTATTAGGCTTCTTTATGCATCAAACGTTTCATCTCGAGTCAGCCACGGTAGCGTTGGCTGGAGCTTTTCTGTTGCTGCTGATTACCGGGGAACACGTGATGGAGAGAGCATTTCGGACTGTGGAGTGGCCAACCATCTTTTTCTTTGTAGGTTTATTCGTTCTTGTCGGAGGGTTAATTGAGACGGGGACAATCAAACGGCTCGCTGAATGGTCCATCGAATTGACCGGTGGCGATCCGCTGCTGACTTCCATGCTTATCTTGTGGCTAAGTGCCATCGCATCAGCATTCCTGGACAATATTCCGTTTGTAGCTACCATGATCCCGATGATTCAAGATATGGGCAGCATGGGAATCAGTAATCTGGAACCTCTGTGGTGGAGTCTTGCACTTGGCGCATGCCTGGGCGGCAATGGTTCGCTGATTGGAGCCAGTGCCAATCTGATCGCAGCCGGCATGTCCGCCAAGGAAGGAGAGCCGATCACCTTTGTTCGCTTTTTAAAAATCGGATTTCCGCTGATGATTTTGTCGATTATCCTCTCGAGCGCTTATATCTTGATCCGATATTTTTAAAGGTTCAGCTTTTGAGATATATTTGTCGTTATGCTATCCTTAAGGTAAGTAACTATATTTATATCGGAGAAGCAGGAATATCATGCCCTGATGTATGATATTTAGAAACTGGAGGCAAATATATATGAATCTCAAAGAAACGGACCTGCCGGGCATAGGCAAGAAGTTCTCAATGGAAACTCGCAGTGGTAAGAACCTCAACATCATGATTCGTGACGATGGACGCCGCGAATTGTCTCATTCTGACTTGGATAATCCCGATGAGCCGATTTCCATGGTTACGTTAGATGACGATGAAGCCAAGTACGTATCGGCGATTATTGGTGGTGCTACGTATAAGCCAACAGCGCTCGATAATATTGAAGTGGCGCTCGGTGATCTAATCATTGAATGGTATCGTTTGGATTCCAAATACAAAGCCATCGGTAAAACGATCGGTGACTTAAGAATACGTCAACGCTCTGGTGCAACGGTTATTGCAGTGATCGAGCAAAATCATTCCAAGCATATCAATCCGGGACCGGATCTGCTGTTTACCTCTGGGGCGCTTGTTGTCGTCTTAGGTGAACGTCTTCATCAGCAACAGATCCAGCAAATTCTTTTGAATGGGGAATGAAACATAGTCCCTTAAACTGAGAGGCCCTTTTCCGTTTATTTGGAAAGGGGCCTCCTTTTTCAATCTGTCAGCTGTTTTTGCTAAATATTTTTTCTTTCAGCTTTACGGCCGTCTGAGTGGCAGCCAATCCGCCTTCTGCGGTTTCTTTAAAAATGGAAGGCATCTGGCGACCTACCCGGTACATCGCACCTATTACTTCATCCGGTGGAATAACGCTGCGTATCCCAGCCAACGCCATATCGGCAGAAATGAAGGCTTGAGATGACCCCAGTGCATTTCGTTTCACGCATGGAACTTCGACTAAACCGGCGACCGGATCACAAATCAAGCCCAGCATATTTTTCAAGGTAATGGCAACTGCCTGGGCTGCTTCATCCGGGGTTCCGCCTGCGGCACATACTAAAGCGGCGCTGGCCATGGCACTGGCCGATCCAACCTCCGCCTGACAGCCGCCTTCCGCACCGCTGATCGAGGCATTATTGCCGATGACCAGGCCAAATGCTCCGGCAGTAAATAGAAAATCAATTTGCTGCTCATGGGTCAGCTGCAAACGGTCAATTGCAGCCATGAGCACCCCCGGGACGATCCCCGCGCTGCCGGCAGTGGGAGTGGCACAGATCAGCCCCATTTTCGCATTAACCTCATTTACCGCAACGGCATTACGCACGGCAGTCAAAATCGTGTCACCGCTTAAAAAATTGCCTTTTTCAAGATATGCGGTCAGCTTCGGCGCATCCCCACCCGTGAGCCCTGTCACCGATTTGACTCCGGAAATTCCCTCGGCAATCGATTGTTTCATAACCGCCAGATTGCGCTCCATAGCCGTCACAATCTGTTCGCGCGTCAGGCCATTATGCTCCATTTCTGTAGCAATCATCAACTCTGCAACAGAAGGGAAGTGATCGGCCTGCTCCACTAATTCTTCTATTGAATGAAACACACTCATCACCCCCACTTCGAAAATTCATGAAAGGGATTTTCGAAGATGTTCAATCGAAAAAACCTACATTATATACATGAGGAACCTCACGCAACCGTTTCGTGATATTTCCAATGTCTGATTGATCCACTTCCATGATCATTATCGCCTTTTCACCTTTCGACTCCCGGGTTACGGTCATCGTGCCAATGTTAATATTGGATTCAGACAAAATACTCGTTATCTTCGCAATCATTCCGGAAATATCCTGATGGACAACAATAAAGGTGGGTGTCCCCATGCTTAAAGAAATCTTGAACCCGTTCAATTCCGATATTTGAATGCTTCCTCCGCCAATAGAAATACCTGTGACAGAAAGCTTGCGGTCCCCTTTATATAGCTTCATCTTTACCAGATTGGGGTGCTCGGCCTTTTCCTCCCGGGGGAAGAATAAGATTTCTGTTCCTTGCTGGCGGGCCATGTTCAAGGAATCGGCTAGTCGGCTATCGTCGGGATCCATTCCCAATAATCCGCCGACTAACGCGATATCGGTACCATGACCACGGAAGGTTTTTGCAAAAGATTCGTACAATTCAATTTCCACTTTGTCGGGACGCTCTCCGAATATGTTGCGTACAATTTTGCCGATGCGGGCAGCACCGGCTGTATGCGAACTGCTGGGACCTATCATTATCGGCCCTATAATATCGAACACACTTTTGTATTTAGTAGGATCGGACAATGCTGCTCACCTGGTCTTTCCACAGAATCATTTGTAAAACGGCAACACGATCAAGTCCTTCTTCGGAGATTTCGTCAGCACCTGGCTCTTCTCTTTTCCGACAAGAACGTCATCCTCAATCCGGACTCCCCCAATTCCCGGCAAGTATAAGCCCGGTTCAACGGTCATGATTGTATTCTCAACAAACTCGTGATCAGATCGATAACTGATGAAAGGAGCTTCATGAATATCCAGCCCAATGCTGTGGCCAGCACCATGATTGAAGTGTTCATTCATATTTTCTCTTTTAAAGGGACTGCGGATAATCGAATCCAGCTCTTTACTTTTCATCCCGTGACGAATCGCATTTAAGCCCGCAAGCTGCCCCTCCAAAACCAAATCGTAAATTTCTTTAAGACGTGGATGAGGCTCTCCTACCGCAACCGTTCTGGTAATATCTGAAGCATATCCCCCAAAGGTAGCGCCGAAATCGAGGATCACCATATCCCCCAATTCAATGATTTTGTCGCTGGCCTCTCCATGAGGATAAGAAGACCGGATCCCCGATGCAACGATCGTTTCGAAGGAGGTTCTCTCGGAGCCAATCTGCTTCATGAAATACTCCATTTCGGTCGCTACCTGCTTCTCCGAAAGGCCTGGACGAATAAAGTTTAAAATGTGCATAAATGTCCGATCGACAATTTTTACGGCTTCTATAGTACTGCGGATCTCATCTTCATCTTTTACTGCCCGGAACTCCTCTACCCAACCATCCGCTATTCTGGTATTCACTTGAACCAACGACTTGAAAAGCTCTCCATCGCTGTAGCTTAAGTGCGACCCTTCAAATCCAACTTCCTGGATACTGTGTTTACGGATGATTTCGGCCGTTTCGGCCATCAGTGATTGACTCCAGCACACAATCTGAATCAGGTCGCTTAGCTCCTCGCGGGCCTGTTCCACATAACGGCCGTCAGTGATGAAAAAAACGGTGCTTTCCGTAAGGAGCAGACATGAATCCTCCCCCGTAAACCCGCACAGATAGCGCACATTTTTCGGATTGCTCACATACATGGCTGGCAGTTTTTCGTCTGACATTTTCTTCAGCAAACGTTCGATTCGCTTCATTGTGCCTCTTCCTCCGTTATATAGAAAGAAGGGGGAATTTGAAAAATCCCCCCTAACCTCTGATTAAATAGTTTTTACATACAAATGGTAGTGCTCGTGGTTCACTTCGGCTAACGGCGCAAATTCGAGGTTCTGATCCTTGAAGATAAAACGGTTGGAACCCGCCACACGCTCAAATTTTTCCGAGAGATTCTTAACGTTCACCGGCAGTTCTAAAAATTCTTTTTGGTCCGAGACAGCGGCCAGAATATAAGGACCAAAGGCCAAGGAAGCGATGTCGGCTTTATCCGGCGTAAATTCCAAGCGCAGCTCTGGAGTAAACTTAATCGTCACTTTATCTCCCTTGTTCCATTTTTGCGACAGAACAATATAACCGCTTTCATCTGTAACATGAGCCTGTTTTTGATTCACAAGAGCTAAAACTTTTCCTTGATGCCAGTAAGGCTTGCGAATTCTTAAATTTTTTCTCGTCAAGGTTTCAATGTCAATTTCAACATCACCTGTGAACACTTCAGGAACGGATTGTACAACCTGCAGTCCCTTTTCCTCATCATTCAGTGCCGACGGAACGAACAGATTGACGTATAAGGAATCGGCATCCTCAAAGAAAATTGCCTCGTTATATTTAAAGTGGTTTTCCAATCCCGTCCCATGACAGCACGAGTTCTCCTCATCAAACCCTTTTTGACCGCCTGGGCTGGTCGGCATAAAGTAGGTGCTAGCGCCTAAGCATTCGTGATCCGTCGAAGAAAGAATGTGGTTTAGCATTGTTCTTTCGTAATAATCCATGTACTTTGCATCTTTCTCATACGTGTACAACTGTTTTGTCAATTTCAGCATATTGTATGAAACGCAGGTTTCAGCCGTATGCTCAGTAAGATGTGCGCCTATTTCGTATGGCTGCTGAAACATTTCCCCTTGGCTGGTTCCACCGATGGAGTAGAGATGCGCCTTTACAACCGATTCCCAGAAAAACTTAGCGATTTCGTAATATTTCTTCTCTCCTGTAGCTTCGAAAATCTTGAATGCTCCGACGACTTGCGGGACGTGCTGATTGGCATGCATCGCACCCAAAGCGTCTACTTTTTGCTCCATTGGGAAGAATAAGCGATCGTTATCAAACAGTTTTGCTGCAAGAATATGCTGTTCCTTATGCGTATAAGTATAAAGTTCGGCCAAGGATTCATTGATACCGCCATATTCGCCAGCAATGTACATGCTCCACATTTTTTTCAATTGTGCATTCGGCAGTGCGCTTACTCGGTTATATACCCAGTCGCCCAACTTGTCGGCAATGGTCAAAGCCAGTTCCAATCCCGCCAAGTGATAACTGTCCAACAGGCCAGCAAAAATTTTATGCAGGGTATAATACGGAGCCCAGATTCCCGGATATCGTGTGTATACCTCCAGCAAATCAAACTGTTCCTCGGAATATGCGCTAATAAATCCATAATGGTAACGATCGTCTGCTTCAAAGGCCAACTGTACTTTGTTTAGCTCTTCAATCATGTAGGACAATTTTTTGTAAATCTGTTCATTGCCCGTTGATGAATAGCAGAGAGCCAGCCCGGATAGATAATGACCAGTGGTATGCCCTTTCAACAAACTATCTTCCGAATCCCAGCCGATCATGGCCGGTGCATTTAACGTTTCCAAGCCGGAGGCTTTTCTAAAATTGTAAAGCATTTGGTCATCATCAACCGTCAATAAAAACTTCAGTCTCCGCTCCTGCGCTGTTTTCAGCATGGATGCTCCATCCAAACGCACCTTTTTTGTCGAGATGGCATGCAACTGAGGTTTTTTATTGTTCGTCTTTTCCAGCTTGTTCTCTATTTGAATAACAGCCTCTACCTCATATAGCGTATCCGTCAGATTACCAAAAGCTTTTTTCTCCCCGGTTTCCGAAAACACACGTTTTTCTCCATCGCGCCATGTCACGGCATGGGCAAGAACACTCCCACTAACGGTTTGAATGGAGATTGTAGCAGGCAGGTAAAATTCCTTGTTCACTTCCTGTTTAATAAATATTGGAAAAATCTTTTCGACCTGGATTTTATTTTTCTCCTCCAGGATCTTCACTTCATAAACCTTTTGCAGACTCGCCTCTCCATACTGGAAGGTAGCTGTAATCGGAATAACCCGATCTCCCTTCCCATACTCAGGCTGGTGTACTTTCCCGGACCCGTTAATCCAACGATCATCCTTCGAGACCCAAGTAATTTTAGACCCATTTTTACCTTCGGTTGGCAAGTTAATATCAAACTCTACAGTCTTTAGATTCCCAAGGTATAAAGCCTCAATATCCCTTTGGACGATTTCCAGATCACTCACTTTATTGGACATCTTATTTCCTCCTAACTTTTCTGTTAATCGCTTTCACACCATTCATGTTACAAGAATAAAAATTTACTGTCAGTAGTTGAAAAAAAGATTAGGTGGATTATAGTTACTATATAGCAAATTCAATTTGGAGGGGCTTAATTATGTACTTCGTTGATAAAGAATATTCGGACCATGCGACCTTTTTATCTGCAGGCACCTTTATTACGAATCAGTCCTGGATTCATAAAGAAAGAGTAATAGACAGCTATGAAATCATCAGTCCAGTTGATTCCACACTTTATATCGAGTGTAATAATATCCCCTACGCGATCGAATCGGGTGAGATACTTGTGATACCTCCCCACACGCTTCACCGGGGAATCAAGTATTGTGAAGGGCGTATGAAATTTCACTGGCTTCACTTCTCAGCAACAAATTTGATGCTCAAAACTGAAGCAGAGGTCATTCAGGAAATTAGCGATAATAATCCGGATAAAATGGTCATTTTGCCCATCTACACCAACAAAATAGACTCCAGACGCTTTCATGTCATGTTTAATCAACTGCTGGATTTGTATCAGGAAAAAAAGATGAAGAGCTACTTAGATGCTTACCTAACCTGTCTCTTATATGATTTGACCTCGGAAATTATGGATTATCTGATCCAAAAAGAATTTAACGGCAACCGACTGCAGCCGATCCAGGATTGGATTAGAATTCATGCCTTTGAGGATATTACTCTCGAACAGATTGCTGATAATTTCAAATACAACAAAAATTATTTATCTAGAATTTACAAGGAAAATGCAGGAATCGGAATTTCGGAACAAATCATCAAATTCAGACTGAAGCACGCTAAAGAACTGTTGACTGAAACCGATTTGAGCATTATCGAAATCGCTTCAGAAGTTGGATATGAGGACTCGAAATATTTCATGCGCCTATTTAAAAAATATGAGAGCGTCACTCCCACCCAATATCGAAAAACATTTTTTTACAAGCACTATAATAAAAAATGATTTAATGCCATATAGTCCACTTTTAGTAAGGTTTGCACTACCGTAATCTTAAGAGATCGATGATATCATACAGGTAAGCGGTTTCTTATGACAAAAATACTTACACGGGGGATTCTATGACAGAGGATATTGGGTTAGAAATTGCCGTTGTCCGATTCATTGATTTTCACAGAATCGAAATTTGTTGGAATGTCGATGTGGAAGGAGCTAATGATCCGCAATCGTTTTTGGTTGAGCTTGATGGAGTGAGGCTGCCTGTTTGCTTAAATGAAGATGATGAAGCATGGGATACACGTTGTGTATACGAGCCGTCGAAACGAAAAACTACGCTATATTTACAGAATCCTATACAATTTTGTGACCTGGGGAAGGTTAAGCTTTCCGTTGTTGGTACAATCCGCAGCGTACAAGGAAATCAACCTGTAAATCTTCGAGATTACCCGATAAAAAACTTTGAACATTGCTACACCAGATTTACCCGCACAACATCCGGGATTCTCATCAAATCATCATCCAACGTCGATTTTTCCGTCCACAAAAGGGCGTGTAAGATGATCGAGATCATGCTATGTAAAAGACCTGAAATAGGGCATAAGTTGGCGGAGCTTCATGCTTGTCTAGCCATCTACGGCCTGCAGGAAGATGCATACGACATACCGGAGCATCGCGGCGGTGTAGATTTCTTAAAGTACACCGTTGAAGGATTCGGCGGGACTCCGACGATCCCCGTTACTTCCGTGTCGGAAAAAAATATTATGCGTTATTTGGATGGCCCTTATCAGACAAAATATAAAAACGAATCCATATTGGCTCATGAATTCGGTCACGCTGTCCACTTAATTGGGATTAACAACCTGGAAGATCAGACATTGGCCAAGCAATTTGTAAGCGCTTATGAAAACGCTGTAGCAAATAAACTTTGGCCGGGAACCTACGCCATCTCCAATTATGAGGAGTACTTTGCGACATTAACGGCCATCTGGTTTAACGTCATGGCCGAAAGTAAAGATGGCGCTTGGGATGGTGTCAGAGGCCCAATCAACACTCGCGAAGAATTAAGAGAGTATGATCCTGTTGGCTACTCCTTTTTTGAGTCCATATATCCTGATCAATCCTTCCCTGAGCCTTGGGACAGTACACCCGATTATTTCTCGCTTTGATAATGATGAAGACAAGGACCTAGCCTGTGGCTAGGTCCAACTAAATGTAATTCGTGCAGCTATTTCCGGGCAAATTCCGGATTTTTGGACTTTAACTGCATTTCCTACATCTAAAATGGGCCAATTGGGCTTGGCAGGGTTATTTTGCTCCTTTTAGCTGTACTTTCTGCATCTAAATGCTTAAGGCTCCGAGCGAGTCGATATTTAAATGTACAAAATACATCTAGTAGGCTCTACGATCTCAGGAATTCCTGGCGGTACCCCATTTTTCATTCGTTGATCCTGACATTTGCTGCTTTTCTTGCGATACCAGGAAGCCCATGCTCCAAAGTTTATACTTTCTGATGTCTTAAAGAAGACCCCGAACCTTCATTAGAGGTTCGGGGTCTTTCCTTTTTGCTATTTATTCGGCTTCTAATATAAATAATCTGGACAAAAAGTCTCCCCTCGGGACTTTGGACAGATAGTCCCCGGAAGTGCTGTCGTTTAACAGGATTCCAATCTCCATCAACTCGTCTCCATAGTAGGAACGTTCGTCGGCACTTGCGATCCGATACTTTTTATCCGTATCCAGCCCGGCAAGCTTCAACCGTCTATACCCGACATTTACATCAGTAAGCGTTCGGTAATACCCTACAATGGCACGATTTCTATCCTTTGAGAGGATCATCCATGCGGTTACATTTCCCTCAAACGGGCTTACCAACCGATAGAAAGTACCCTGATGTATAAGCTCCCGGTCCTTTTTCATAAATTGGATTTGTTCTCGGACCGTTTCCTTTTCCGCATCGGATAGCAAGCTTAAGTCCAGTTCGTATCCAAAGGTCCCAAAATAAGCTACATCTCCCCTGGTGGCAAGCGAGGTGCTGCGAGAGGTCTGATGGTTAGGAACCGCGGAAACATGGGACCCCATACTGCTGATCGGATATACCAGTGACGTACCATATTGGATTTTCAACCGTTCAACCGCGTCCGTGTCATCTGAAATCCAGCCCTGCGGGCAGAAATACAGCATGCCCGGATCAAATCTGCCCCCTCCGCTGGCGCAGGATTCAAACAGCACTTTCGGAAATTTGCTAGTTAACCGTTCAAACAGTTCATACAATCCCAAAATGTACTGATGGTACACTTTTCCCTGGAAATCGCTTTCTCTGCCTACAGAAAATACTTCCGACATGGAGCGGTTCATATCCCATTTGACGTACGAAATGTCCGATTCGGATAGTATTTTGCTGATCGTCTCATCCAAATAATCAATGACCTCGGCTTTCGTCAAATCCAATACATATTGATTTCGGCCAGGACTCATTGAGCGGTATGGAACAGCCATAATCCAATCGCTATGTTTTAGATAAAGATCGCTTTCTTTGCTAATCATTTCCGGCTCAAACCAAAGCCCGAATTTCAGCCCCAGATCCGTTATTTTGCTAGCTAGACCGGAAATCCCGTTAGGCAGCTTTTCCTTATTCGGATACCAGTCCCCTAGTGAGGTCGTATCCGTATTCCGCTTACCAAACCACCCATCATCCAGCACAAACAATTCAATACCCAGATCGGCAGCTGAACGAGCAATTTCCAAGATTTTGTCTTCATTGAACTTCATGTACGTGGCTTCCCAATTGTTAATTAAAATAGGCCGCGTCCGATCTCTCCAAAATCCTCTTGCTAACCGTGTTCGGTAAAGTTCATGGAAGGTCTGGCTCATTTTGTTCAAGCCTTTGTCCGAATAAACCATGACGACTTCAGGTGTCTGGAAGCTTTCTCCCGGCTGCAAGCCCCAACTGAATCCGTTCGGGTGGATCCCCATCATAACACGCGTTACGTCGTAAGTATCCACTTCCACTTGAGCCAGGAAGTTGCCGCTATAGATCAGGCTAAGTCCGATCGCTTCTCCGGAAAATTCCGTTGTTTCTTTCCTCTTTAAGCCAATGAATGGATTATATTGATGGCTACTATGTCCGCGCAAACTATAGGTGCTCTGAATACCCTGATGAAGAGCATGCGTTTGAATATGGCGTTCTCTTCCCCATGCTCCGGTTAAATCGATCATTTCATAGTTTTTGTCCGGAAGATCCAGGTTGAAGCTCATTGCGGAATCAAGCTGTATTTTTTGCTCACCTAAATTGCTGATCTTTATATTTCTGGTTAACGTAGGCAGGTTTTTATATATGGTATACTGCAACTCCACCTGACACTTTAACTGCTCATCCATCAAAAAGACACGGAGGGTCTGCGCTTCGCCATCGTTCTCTACATAAGTTGCTGGTAATCCTTCAAGCACGGGCTTGCCCGAAACAATCTCATGCTTCAGGTATTCAAAACATGTGGTATGGCTGCCATCCTCCTGAAGGATATGCAGCCCGCAATTCCTCAGGTCCCCGGCTCCATAAACGGAAATCTCCTGTTTGACCTGTTCGAGCGAAAATTTGGCATTTCCCTCGAACACACAGGGGGACATATCGCGGAAGCCGAGCTCCAGAAGATGCGAAAAGTCCTCCTGGTCGTGAATTTTTTTGCCATAATATAAATGACCCAGTTGATTATTCGGCATGATGCAAAAAATATAGCTAATCTCGTCATTATACAGATGGAACTGTCGGGATTTTTCATGATAAATTATGGGCACTACAATAAGCTCCTTTCAAAAAAGTGCTGACAAATGGCTTTGTCAGCACTTTTGCATTTATACCATATCCTTCTCGATATTTTTCGAGAATACAAAGATGAGCGTGGCCGTAACAAGCAGGAGTGCGGTCATAATAGGGAACAAGTCCACTTGCTGATCTGCCGTCTGATAGAAGCTAAACAGAATCAGTGCAATCCCGTTCCCGATCGTACCAGCTTGTCCCCAAGCGGTCTGCATCTGAGTATCGTAAGCATCAGGCGACAATTTCGCTACTAGAGATGAACCGATCGGCCAAACCAGGTTATCCGAGAACGTGAGGAACAGGTAGTAGAATACCATCCACAGCAAGCTGTACGGCGCCGAATTTGAAAACATAAGAATAGGAATGGTCAGTAAGCCGTAGCCAAGACCAGAGAAAAGAATCCCAAAGCCATATTTATGCGTTGTACGAATATTCGTTGCGCGTGTCTTTGTCCAAAGCCATACGAAAACCGGTGCCAGTATTAACCCTAAAACGGTGTAAATGGTCCCTACAGATCCAGGAGCAAGTTCAAATCCAAAAATATTGCGGTCTATCTTTTTATCAATGAAAATAGCTACCATCGAGGTCAACATAGATCCGCAAAGCGCCATCACAATTTGAGCCGAGAACAGTTTTAGGAAAGGCTTCATTCTTCTTCTGTCGTGAGCCGTTAAATCTTTTTTACTCAAAAGATTAGTCAAGAAGGCAATTGGAATAATAAAGGTTGCCGAAGTAATAATATTTAAAACACCTTGGAAAGAAATTACTTTGGCCAGAACTAACGCCACAATGCCGCCAATAAGAACCACTAGGATTAGCATAAACCGGAAAAATATTTTTCCAAATTTCCCTTCTTCAAGAGGCTTGACCGGTTTTTCTCCCAGAGGACCAAAAAACTTGTGCTGGGTGACGAAGATAACGGCACCATAGAGGAAAGCAGCTATGGCAGCGATCAGAAAGCCAACATGGTAGTTTTTCATACCAATTTGACCGACTAACACTGGAGCGATCAAACCGGCTATATTATTAGCGATACTATGAATCGTAAATGCAGCGTCGCGTCTTCCATTATCGGTCTTGCGGTACAATTGACCAGTTAGAGAAGCATTGCTCGCCCCCATAATTGGAAGCGACATCAAAAACAAAGCGATTAATGCAAAAATTCTTCCTTGAGTGAGGGAAAAGGCTGGAATTGCCAAAATCGCAAAAGCCGTCCCTTTAACAATGTTCCCGAGGATCAAGGCTTTGCGCATACCCAATACCCGGTCCGCCAACCAACTACCAAAAATACCAAAGATAGAATTACATGCGCCCATCGCTGTTACCATAGAAGCAGCTTGACCTTGTGTAAACTCTAGTCCTTTTGTAAATGGAGAATAGAGATAAAAAATTAAAATCGCATACAGGGCGCCCCAAGCAAAAGAGTTAAAAAAGTTACCCGTTGCTAGAGCACCTATCCCTCTAGGATGCCCCAAAAATTTCCTGTCGTCTAGTACCTCCTCTAATCTCGCATTGTTAGAACCAGGCTCATGTTGCATTCCATCACTCATTGCATTTCCCTCTTTCGTCAGTATTTCTGAGAACGCTTTCCCTTTAAAATATAGCAGATAACCGTTTCCAAAACGGTAGCGTAAAGTTGGGATAGGTGGACATTTGTTACCTGGGTCGAAAAACGACTCAGTATATTATGGAAACATACCTACTATTTTGTAATCATGTGTTTCCATGGAGTGCATCTCAAATCAAAGAGCCAGCATCTGCAAAAGTTGCAGACAAACTGGCTCTTTGATTGCGATTTTACATTAACGCAAGGAGGCTTTAAGCTTTTCCATAGCTTGTGCATACAGAGGAAGCCCATCCAAGGCCTTCAATTGTTCTTCTTCAAGAATAGACTGAAGCAATTGCTGTCTAACGATCTTCTGTTCCTCCGGCTTCACCTCTAATTCTACATCTTTGAAAAAAGGATTCTCACTGTAGTCATAGCCTGCAGAAATTACTCCTTCGACATAAATGTCAAGCCAATGGGCAGCTTCCTCCAGCTTTCCGACCTCAATGCACAAATTACAGCAATGATAGGCAGCTGAATACAGCCCGGTCCCAAAGATACTTTCCAACTTGTGGAGTGTGTTTAAATAGAAGAAGGCTCTGTCGTAATCTTTTTCCATCTTAGAGGCTTTAGCCATTGTAGTCAGTGAAAATCCTGTTTGAACGGTATCCTGAAGCAGCATTTTCTCGGCATATTCCAAAGCCTCTTTAGCCTTACCTTGTCTTAAGTATAGTTCTGAGTATAGTGCTCTAGAATTTATCAGAGGTTGAGTGATTTCTTGAAGGGCTGCTTCAGTCTCTTCTAGGTTGCCTAAATTCATCTGCATACTGGCAATACAAAACCATGCAAGTGACGTATATTTAGGATCTCTAGAGTCCACGACCTGCCTAAGCAAATCTAATGACTGATGCCTTCTAGCTGTTATAAATTCTTCTGAGCGATCTTCCGTCATCATGAGATACATATTCAATAGACCAGCCACAGTAAACTTTAAAGGAATACTATTCGGATATTCATGCAAATACTCTACACTTTTCTTCTCTCCTATTGCATATCCATCGTTTAGAAATAGATGTGTCAGTTCCTGCTTGATGTGATTAACCTCTGTCTCCGTAATTTCCGGATTAAAGGATAATAAATGATCCAGATTAGTACCTAGCGCACGAGCCAAGGGGACCAATAATGAGATATCTGGTGTAGAGTTGCCGTTCTCCCACTTGCTTACCGCCCCGGCAGAGACACCAACCATTGAGGCTAACTTCTCCTGAGTAAGATTATTTTGTTTTCTTAACTGTAAGATCCGTTGTCCAATATTCAACTTTATATTCACAATGAGTCCTCACATCCCCATTCAAGTACTTGTCAATATATCTTCATTATACGGTGTGATGATTTACTAAGTAATGGAGGGACAGGAAGACTACGGTAGAGTAAAGTTGAATAGTGCTCAACTAGGCTATCCGAGTAAATAAAAAATGCTGATTGATACTGTTAAACAGCAACCAATTCGCGCATACCAAAAAAACAGATGCTGCGAATCATGTCGCAGCATCTGTTTGCAATTAAACGCCGATTATTACTGCAGCATCCGTTCAACCATGGCTGCTGCTTCCGCTCTGTTCGCATGTCCTAACGGATTGATCATATTTTCCCCATTTCCTTTGATGATGCCGTGTTTGATCAAAGATGAAATACTTCCTGCTGCATAGTCTGCAACCTGATTCGCATCGGCAAACTTCATCACTTCATTTGCCTTATCGCCTTCTTTCAGCTTTCCCGCAGCAGCCAAAGCTCTTGCAGCAAACACCATCATATCCTGTCTGGAGATTTCACCTCTCGGATTGTACAGGTTGTCTCCGACACCGTTTGCGATCCCAAGCTTTTTAACGATTCCCAACGCTTGATAATAATAATCGCCTTGCTTTACATCGGCAAAGTTAGAGCCCAAGTCGGCCTTCAAGTCAAATGCTCTCACCAATAGAACCATAAAGTCGGCGCGCGTAATTTTTTTCCCTGGCTCGAAAGTTGTTTCCGAAGTGCCCATAATGATGCCTTTTGCTGCCAAAGCGCCGATTGCCTTTTCGGCCCATCCGTAATTGGCTAAATCCCTGAATGTTTTCTTCGGCGTTTCCTGCGACGGTTCTGGTTTTGTCGGTTCCGGTTTGGATGTATTGCCCTTATCCGGTTCCGATGGCTTTGTTTGCGATTTTGCTGGCGTTGGCGATGTATAGCTGCCACCCTGATTACTGCCGCCGTTTCCGCCCGCCGGCGTTTCACCGCTCAACGCCGCTTCGCACTTGGCCAGGAACGCTTCGATCTCGGCAGCTGTCACATTCATCTTCGCGTACAGCTTTTTGGATTCCTCATACAATTTTTTCAAATCTTCCGAATTCTGCTCGGCAAGCCTCTTCTGCATGGCCAGCAGCTGATCGATCTGAACCATCTTGCTTCGTGTTACGTGCTCCGTATAGAGTCGCTTGATTTCTCCGCTCGTCAATGCTGTGCCATACAGTCGACCGACGGAAATACTGCCGTCCAGTACAGCTCCTGCTCCGCCGTCCGAATTCGGATCGCCCGGCAAAGCAAAATGAATGTCGGGATGATAGACATCTCCGGAAGCATCAGTAGATTTTACCAGTTCCCCGTCCAGATACAATTTAATCGTACTGCCGTCGTAAGTTGCCGCCAGATGATAGTACTTGTTCTTCTCAAGCTGAACGCCTACCCGCTTATAACTGCCGCCGATATGCGCCCAAATTTCCATAAAGCCGTCGTCGTTAGATTCGAAGCCGATGCCACCGCCTTGCGTGTTCATAAGCACACCCATATCGGCAATCTTGTTCATTTTGAATACCGTTTCCAGCGTAAATTGCTTCGTCACCTTGTCCCTTTGCTCTTTCGAGAAAGGAATCCTGATAAAGTTGTCGTTCTTGCCGTTAAACAAGGCAACATGCTTCTTTACCTTATCGTCATATTCAAACTTTACGTCACCTACAACTTCCGCTTTGAGCTTCGAAGCCGAAATGTCGGTTGCCTTCCCGTCCAGGAAGTTGAAATCAAACACATCCGCTTTGGGAGTCTCTGTTCTGTAAAGCATCGCCGTGCCAAATCCTTCTGTCGTTCTCCAGGACTGGGACGTTTCGTTCTTGCTCCAGAACAAGGTTGAATCGAATCCGTCCGTACCGTCATTATCGTCTACGGCGATATCGAAGCCAAGTTTTCGCTGCATTAGCGGATCAATGCCGAGAAAGCTCCACGGGATTGCCATTTCAACGGCCCAGCCTTTATCGGTTTTCTTCTGGGCTTTCTTGATATCATCGGCATTTCTGCTGGCAGAACCACCGCCAAAACCGAAAACTTTAAAGCTGCCGTCCTCTGTGTACCCATAACCGATCTGCACATCGTAGGGCACTTCGTAGCTGTCCTTCTTGTCATTGTTCGCATCAATAAAGATGCTGACTTCATCGCCAAGCCACAGCTTCCGCTCGACCAGCTTGCTGTCCTCAATATCGATCCCTACGTACAAATAGTTCTTATCCCACAGCAGACCATATTTAGCCTTGTTTTCCCGTTCTATGGAATCCTTCGACAATTGCTCAATTGGCGTCTTGATCTTCCAGTCGCTATCGCTTAGAATTCCGTCAATGGACGGAGCGTTCTTCGTTTCGGCAGCCCATGTAAGCACACCAGGAATATCTGTTCCGTCCTCAGCATTAATGCCAGTCTTTGTCTTTGCAATGTTCCGCAGTGGCTGAACACTCTCCTTGCCCCACGAATCAATGGCCGTTACGGTAAAAATATATTCCGTTCCGTCCTTTAAGCCGGATACCGGCGTCGACATTTGCTTTGCTCTGGGATAGAGATAGAAATCCGAGAACATCAGAAATTCATTATCTACCTTACCCGTAGCCTTATTAATCGCTTGAATTTTGTAGGACTGCACCAAATCCTCGTCTTGTCCCTGGTCAAACGTAAGCTTTACCGAATTTTCTTTCACATCCGAAACGGTAAGCATCGCACTATCGTCAAAATAAGGATTGGCGCTCTGCTCTTTACGCGCATCGGTATACGTGAACTTACTCTTATCCCCGGGACTTTCAATGACCCAATCATCCTTGATGACCCGATCATTATCGAAATCAAGACGTTTTACTCGAACGGCGTTGGTTGTCTTATCCACTTCTACCAGCAGCCCCTGGCTGAAGTCGTAGGGGCTTGGCGGAATGCTGCCGCCGAGCTTGCCGTCTTCCAATTCAATATAAGTTAACGCGCCGGTACCGATGGAGGTGAAGTCCTTTTGATAAATCGATCTTTCGTCATTAAGCGCGTAATGCGAATGTCCGGAAAATGTAATGACCTGAGGATATTTTTTCAATACATCATACAGCTCCTGATTCTCCCAACCCCAATCGTCGCTGCCATACACCGTGTTCTTAGACGGCTGGTGAATAGAGACAAATATGGGCTTATCCGGTGCTTTGGCTGCCGCGTTTGCCAATTCTTTCTCCAGCCATGGCTTTGCCTCGGTGAAAATCCCGTTGACCTCATTGCTTTCCGTACTGACTTGAATGAAATGATAGCCGTCGATGACTTCATGAGTATTGATCTCTGCTCCAAGGTTATCGGTAAATCGCTTCTGCGAAACCTCAGGAGGCTGACCAGCATAATAACCATTCCAATAATCATGATTGCCCATCGTGTACAGCTTTTTAACTCCGGCCATGCTATACTTGTTCAGCGTATACAGAAAGCGGGTATATTGCGCCTGAGAGCCCTCGTTGGTCAAATCCCCGACCATCACATACGCCTTCAGATTCGGCGCCATGTTGTTGACGGTCGTCAGAGCCTTCGCGAACTTATCATCCTGTATGGACGCTTCGTCGTTGATGTGCACATCGCTCCATACGGCAAAAGTCAGTTTATCTTTTTGTTCTCCACCAAGCAGTGCGTCTGCTCGTACCAGTAGAGCAGCAATCTCGGCTCCAGTAACATTCATTTTGTCATACGCCGTAGCGATATCAGAAACGAGCTGTTTCAGCTCATCCGTCGGCTTGGAGCTGAGCATAGCCTGAAGCTGCGTATATTTAGTGAATAACTGATCGATTCCGTTCAATTGGGCTCGATCTGCCTGCTCTTTATACAGCTTCTTGATATCATCGGCCGATAAAGCTTTGCTATACAAACGGGCAATCGAAACTCTTCCATCCAGCACAGCGCTGGCCGAATCCCCCGATCCCGGATCACCGCCGATGGCAAAATTCATATCCGGCTGGTAGACATCTCCGGAAGCGGCAACCGATTCTGCCAGCTCGCCGTTCAAATACAAGCTGACGGCACTGCCATCGTAGGTCGCCGCCAGATGATAGTACTTGTCCTTTTCAAGTTGCACGCCCACCTTCTTGTAACTGCCGTCGATATGAGCCCATATTTCCATGAATCCGGTATCAGTCGATTCGAAGCCAATGCCTCCGCTCTCGGTATTCATCAGAATACCCATATCGGCAGTCTTGTTCATTTTAAAGACCGTTTCCAGCGTGAACTGCTTTGTCATCTTATCCCTTTGCTCTTGAGAAAAAGGTATTTTAATAAAATTATTGCTCTCTCCATTAAATACAGCTACCTGCTTCTTAACCGTACTGTCATATTCAAATTTCACGTCACCGATCACTTCCCCATTGAGTTTAGCTGGTGAGCTGTCGGTAGCTTTCCCGTCAAGAAAATTAAAGTCGAATACCCGGTCAGCATACACCGCTTCAGCAACCGACCCATATACCGCTTTTACGACGTCAGGCGTTTCATTGTTCTGCGTAATATTAACAAAAGGTGAATAGTCGGACTGATAAAACGAGCTTGCTTTCGTAGCCGCTGAAGCGTTAGCATTTTCACTCGACTTGGCCATTGCACTTCCGTTTAGCACCGTTCCCGCTAACAGGCTGCAAATCACCAAAAGTCGGCTTACTTTTGTTCCAAATCCTTTTTTTAGGAACACTTGAACTATCACTCCCATTCTACTAATTTGTGATTTCTTTTATATCTTTTTGTTATTTATTGAACATTATTTAATATATCAGCCAATTGTTAAGTCGAAATCAACATAGAAAAACAACGCACCGTAAACACCGTGGCTGACAATGTTTTCTTGCGCCATTCCTTGCTGATCAAATCTCAGAGGGCGCCTTGAAAGCCGCCGACCATTTTGCTGTCATTGCTAACCTATGCAAAATTATCAGCGGACATTCCCCGCGATGTATCATAAATAGAGTCCTTTTTCGCCTAACATAATGAGTGACTATAAAAAGTCGATCACCAAATATTTTACGCAACCAACCTGAAGATTTATCTGTATCAGATATTCCGCAGATCCTAAGTTTGGAAAAGAACTTATTAAAGTTATCTGTACTTCTGCTTTTCCAAACTTCCTGTGCCCTAAGCGACAAAAACACATCAAAAATTTCCGAGCATAAACAAGCTAATAATGAGGAAAAATCAGACTTCTACTGGACGGAGGGATAGGTAGCTTGTCGAGGGAGCAGAGCGTTTGCATATCACTCAGCCGGCGGTGAATCATACCATCAAGCAACTGGAAGGAAAGCTGGCGGACAGATGTTCTCCCGAACACTAAAAGGAGTTATTCTTACTACCGAAGATGAAGTATTATGTGGCTATGTCGGACTGGCATACAAATGTGTGGAAGTAGATGGAAAACATTGCCGGGATGTATAACTTGAACAGTGGAGAGATCAATATTGGAGCGAGCGACACGTTGTGCAAGCATTAATTGCTGCCGTACCTGGAATGTTTCCATGAACAACATCCGAATGTTCGTATCAGCGTCACGAACCGAACGACGCCAGAAACATTCACTTTGCAAAAGGAGGGAAAAACTGAGTTTGGTATATCGTTAGCTTACCGGCAGCGGACAAGCAGATTCGGTTTCACGTAGGCTCACGCAGCATTGATCTTCTTGTACAGTTGCAAGGATCGGTTATGGACTTGCATTTGTTATTCACAATTATGTGGCTTAGGAGCTTTACTTCCGGCGAGCTCGTCGAAATTTTCTTACCTTCCCCTATAATTACCGTAGTATCTCGCCCAATCAGAGTATTCACAATGTCCGTGGCTCATCTAAATAAATAAAACCCTGATCAATGATTTACAATGATCAGAGTTTTATTTATGTGTGATGCCGGTGAAGGGACTCGAACCCCCACGGTTTCCCTCACGATTTTGAGTCGCGCGCGTCTGCCAATTCCGCCACACCGGCAAGTAAACATATGCTTTTTATTGTTGGTGCGGAAGACCAGACTTGAACTGGTACGATAGTCACCTACCGCAGGATTTTAAGTCCTGTGCGTCTGCCGATTCCGCCACTCCCGCAAATATATAATGGAGGCGCCACCCAGACTCGAACTGGGGATAAAGCTTTTGCAGAGCTGTGCCTTACCACTTGGCTATGGCGCCATATATAAAAATGGAGCGGACGACGGGAATCGAACCCGCGACCCTCGCCTTGGCAAGGCGATGCTCTACCGCTGAGCCACGTCCGCTTACAAATGGCTGGGGATATAGGATTCGAACCTATGAATGACGGAGTCAAAGTCCGTTGCCTTACCGCTTGGCTAATCCCCAATATTTGTTTTTTGAGAAAAATGGGGCGATCGATGGGGATCGAACCCACGTATGCCGGAGCCACAATCCGGTGCGTTAACCACTTCGCCACGACCGCCATAAAGAAAATATAAAATTGTGAAGATTGGCAGGGGCAGCAGGAATTGAACCCACACCAAAGGTTTTGGAGACCTTTGTTCTACCTTTAAACTATGCCCCTATTAGGTAAAACTGGTGGAGGCTGATGGATTCGAACCACCGAACTCGTCAGAGAACAGATTTACAGTCTGCTGCGTTTGGCCACTTCGCTAAGCCTCCATGTGGTGCCGGCGAGAGGACTTGAACCCCCAACCTACTGATTACAAGTCAGTTGCTCTACCAGTTGAGCTACACCGGCTTTTAAGTTATCAAATTTACTATGGTGGCTCGGGACGGAATCGAACCGCCGACACGAGGATTTTCAGTCCTCTGCTCTACCGACTGAGCTACCGAGCCATACAGATTAATTATACGGGCTCTTCCACCAGCTGCCCAAGCATTAATCATGGTGGGTAGAGTGACGACACCCTTTACAAGGCTCATCTGAATTCCAATGAATTCCTATCCCTATTCAAAAGATAAATGGCGGAGCCGACGGGATTCGAACCCGCGGTCTCCTGCGTGACAGGCAGGCATGTTAGGCCTCTACACCACGGCTCCACACTAGGTACTAATGTATCCCCAGAAAGCATTCGAAAATCGCTATAAAGCTACTCTTCACTTTTCGGGAATAAATTGCGGGGGCAGGATTTGAACCTGCGGCCTTCGGGTTATGAGCCCGACGAGCTACCGGGCTGCTCCACCCCGCGTCAGTAAATATCATTATGGTGGAGGCTAACGGGATCGAACCGCTGACCCTCTGCTTGTAAGGCAGATGCTCTCCCAGCTGAGCTAAGCCTCCATGGAAAAGACAAACGTTATTATATCAGATAATCACTACTGAAATCAAGTATAATTTTTACCAAATTTCTTTAAAAAAGATGGTGACCCGTAGGGGACTCGAACCCCTGTTACCTCCGTGAAAGGGAGGTGTCTTAACCACTTGACCAACGGGCCATTTATTGATTTCGATAACATTAGTGGCGGAGAGAGAGGGATTCGAACCCTCGAGACGCTTGTGACGCCTACACGATTTCCAATCGTGCTCCTTCGGCCAACTCGGACACCTCTCCACATGGCTCCCCGAACAGGACTCGAACCTGTGACAACTCGATTAACAGTCGAGTGCTCTACCAACTGAGCTATCAGGGAATATTATTTAATTCAAGGATTAATCCTTGAAAACTGGATACGAAACTTATTTGCGTTTTAAATTAGCATATGCTTCCGAAGTAGCTTTACTTCGTAAAGCTTTTAGGATAAGCCCTCGACCGATTAGTACCTGTCAGCTCCATGCATTGCTGCACTTCCACCTCAGGCCTATCAAC